>NZ_JAKUFF010000075.1:0-19347 GCF_022663305.1 Bacillus cereus group sp. BfR-BA-01408
AAAATCGCCGATATAATTTCATGTACCAAAACGTTTCATACAATACAAAGGTTTTTTCACATAATGAAATGTACATATGATTGAATTTTCTGTATAATAATATTTGCGGAGGGGATACGCATGAGAAGATGGGGAATTGAATTATTAATTTTAGCAGTCGTTATTATTTGGGGGATTAATTTTACGATTGCGAAATATGGACTTTTAGAATTTACAGCAATTGAGTTTACTGCACTTCGGATGATATCAGCGGCACCGCTTATGTTACTCCTTACATTTTTTATTGAAAAGTCGGTTTATATGGAGCGCAAGGATATACCTAGATTAATTATCGTTAGCGTTGTAGGTATTGTACTGTATCAAACGTTATTTATGGAAACTGTAAAATATACATCCGCTACAAATGCCTCTTTACTCATTTCTATTTCACCTATTTTTACAACTGTATTTGCGATTATCTTAAAACAAGAAAAGTTTTCTTCTCGAAAGCTTATCGGTTCAATCATTGCCTTTTGTGGTGCAGCCTTAGTTTTAGTAGCTGGGAATTCACTTGCTAGTTCTTTTTATGGAAATGGGATTGGACTCATTACATCAATATGCTGGGGGCTTTATCCTGTTTTAGCAAGCCCATTAATTAAAAAATATTCAGCGCTACGTGTTACCGCATGGTCAGCACTAGTTGGCGCGATTCCACTCTTGCTTTTAAGTGGACCATACGTATTTATAATGCCATTTCACATTACACATGGAATAACACTATTCGCTTTACTATATTCTATTTTCTTTGTAACAGTATTTGGTTTAGTGATGTGGTATGTTGGTGTTCAAAAAATTGGAGCGTCACATACGATGGTATATATGTATATAACGCCACTTGTAGCTGTTTTATTTGCAGCTGTATGGGCAAATGAATATGTATCGTTTCAACAAATAATCGGTGGAATTATTATTTTCTTCGGTTTATGGTTTGTGAAATCGGAGAAAGTAAAAGTGCATTCTACTGCGGGGGAACCTATATCAAAATAGGAAAACAGATCACCTATGATCTGCTTTCCTATTTTTTTATTTTTGGTAAGAATATGAGAAATAAGATAGCAGTAACAAGAGGAATTAAGTTTAAAAATGGAATACGGAAGAGTGTGATAAGAATAATACCTGGAAGAAGGACACCGAGGACAGCGTAGAAAATACTATGGTTTTTCGTGTACCAATACAATGAAAGTCCAATAAGTGCAGGGATAATGAGGTGAATGAGAGCCATTAAAAAATAAATCATTAGACGCCCCCTTTATTTGTGTACTTATTACATCATATCCGTATGTTCATAGATTGATATCAATTTTTTCATAAATGGACGAAAAATGTTTGAAAAAACGTCACAAATTATGAAAATATGATGTTGGAAATCTTGTATAATATTATTTTCTAAAAACATTTAAACAACATAAACATTGTGTTTATGTTGTTTTTTAATTTGAGTGAAATGGGTTTAAGTAGTATGAACTTGAAAGAAGTCTTTTGTTGGATAGATAAAAATTACTGAAGAAGAGGAGAACAGCATGATTAGTATGTCGTTAAGGTCGTTTAAAATTCAATCGTATTATATACTAGGTTTTCTTTTGCTAGGCTGGATGGTAACACCGTTTTCAGCACATTTTTTAGGTGCAGGAATTGGACTTATTGTAAGTATGTATTGCGTGTGGCTTTTAGGGAGACGAATTGAGAAGCTTGGAGATAGTATCGTAAAGAAAACGAAAGCACCGACGCTCGGTATGTTTAATCGTTTTGCGGCTGCTATTTTGGGCGCTATTATTATGTACGAAATTGAGCACCATATGGTTATGTGGGCATTTGCAGTAGGGATTATGGGCGGTTATTTTTTAATCGTCGTTAACTTAGGTTATTATAGTATGAAAGATGAAAAGGAACTAACCAAAAGATAAAAAGCCTCTTTTTAGATGGAATAGAGGATCTAGCGAGGGATATATCCGTAAGTTATATGTGTAAAAATGAATTTACCCTGGAATAAGGGATCCGGCGATGAATAGTACAATAGGAAGCGAAACTTTTCATAAAATACAGGTTTCTGCTTCCAATAAGTTAACATAAAATCACGTAATAGTATGACTTTTATGTTCTTTAAAAAAGTTGGATATAATACAAAAAACTATTCCGGTAATTAGAATAACATATTTTATTGTTTCGCTTGTATGCTCAAATACATTAACGTTAAGCATTACAAGTCCCCAAAACATTTGAATCGCTCCGTAACTGAATAAAATTTTTCCTGTACGAGAAAAATTTTTCATAGGCCTCCCCCTTTCCTGTATATGTAAATTGTATCATGAAAAAATAAAAAACGAATGATTATAGAATGAATTTTCTGTTATTTATTGAGAGAAATCATAGATGAAGAGAGAAGATATAGAAAGAAGCTTACGTAAAAAACGTAAGCTTCTTTTTTATGTAAGTGTGTGTAACCGTTAAGCCGCATTGGGTTTTGTCGGTGAGTACGCGAAACTTTACGGTTACACGACACTTATTCATATGAGTAAAGGGTGATTCCAACAGAAAGTTTGCACTTAAGCGATTGGGCCGCCTAAGTTAATAATGTCTTCAGATACGCTGTCGAACTTTTTGAAGTTAGCTTTGAATTCATTTGCAAGTTCGATTGCTTTTGCTTTGTAAGCAGCTTTATCAGCCCAAGTTTGTTCAGGCATTAACACTTCGTCAGGTACACCTGGTACGTGAAGTGGAACTTCAAGACCGAAGATGTCATGTTTAGCTGTTTCAGTTTTCGCAAGTTCACCGTTTAATGCTGCTTGAATCATTGCACGAGTGTAACCTAAGTTCATACGTTTACCAACGCCGTATTCGCCACCAGTCCAGCCAGTGTTTACTAAGAATACTTTCGCATCGTGTTTCTCGATTTTTTCACCAAGCATTTCAGCATAGCGAGATGCATCAAGTGGTAAGAATGGTGAACCGAAGCAAGTTGAGAATGTTGCTTGCGGAGATGTAACACCGCGCTCTGTTCCTGCTAGTTTACTAGTGTAACCACTTAAGAAGTGGTACATAGCTTGTTCTTTTGATAACTTACTGATTGGAGGCAATACGCCAGATGCATCAGCAGTTAAGAAGATAATTGTATTTGGGTGTCCTGCAACACTTGGCAGTACGATATTGTCGATCGCATGCATAGGGTATGCAGCACGAGTATTTTCTGTTAAAGTAGTATCGTTATAGTCTGCGATACGCGTTTGGTCATTAATGATAACGTTTTCTAAAACAGATCCAAATGTGATTGCATCGAAAATTTGTGGTTCTTTCTCGTGAGAAAGGTTTACACATTTCGCGTAGCAACCGCCTTCAATATTGAATACACCGTTATCAGACCAACCGTGCTCATCATCACCGATTAATTTACGGTTTGGATCAGCAGATAATGTTGTTTTACCTGTTCCAGATAAACCGAAGAATAGTGCTACATCGCCTTCTTCACCTACGTTTGCAGAGCAATGCATAGAAAGAATATCTTGTTCAGGTAATAAGAAGTTCATAATAGAGAAGATTGATTTTTTCATTTCTCCAGCGTATTCTGTACCACCAATTAGTACGATACGTTTTTCGAATGAAACCATAATAAATGCTTCAGAGTTTGTGCCGTCAACAGCTGGATCAGCCTTGAAATTCGGTGCAGAAACAATTGTGAACTCTGATTCATGAGTTGTTAATTCTTCTTCAGTTGGACGAATGAATAATTGATGTACAAATAGATTGTGCCATGCATATTCATTAATAACTTGAATTGGTAGGCGGTAATTGCGGTCAGCGCCTGCAAATCCTTTGAAGACGAATAACTCTTCTTTCTCTTTTAAGTATTCTAAAACTTTCGTATATAATTTATTAAAATGTTCTTCAGAAATCGGTTGGTTCACTGCTCCCCAAGCAATTTTGTCAGCAACCGATGCTTCTTTCACAATAAATTTATCTTTAGGAGAACGTCCTGTATATTTTCCAGTTGAAGCAGAAACGGCACCAGTCGAAGTTAATTTCCCTTCATCTCGCATTAATACTTTTTCCACTAATTGCGGAACACTTAGTTGAATCTGTGCATTGCTTCCGTTCAATAATTCGTGTAAACCAATTTGGACATTCACAGTACTCATATTTATATACCATCCTTTTCATTTAATGAAATATTTCTCGTAATCCCCAACAAGAGTATAACACAATTATATAAATAATGTATACTATTTATTTCTTTTTGTTTGTGTGAATGCATTATTTCCTTATTAATATTTCATTTCAGGCGCACTGAGAAAAACTTTCAGGAAAATGTGAATATTAATTGACAAATGAATATCATTTCTTTAGTATAGGTTGGGACGGATACTCTCTTATCCCGAGCTGGCGGAGGGACAGGCCCGATGAAGCCCAGCAACCTCACTTGTATTGGTAAACACAAGTGAATAGGTGCTAAAACCTGTGCGAGGCTACAGGTCTCGAACGATAAGAGCGAAGGGCAAAAAGCAGTATGCAAGTAGCAAATTAAACCTTTCCTCTCTATTATGTAGGAAAGGTTTTTCTGTATGCTTGTGTGGGAGAATAAATGTATGTCGCAATCTGTGGCAAATTAAGGATGAGTTCCGTACAATATATACAATTACTGTAGGGAGGTTTACCACATGACAAAAAAACGTCATCTGTTCACATCTGAGTCTGTAACTGAAGGACATCCAGATAAAATTTGTGACCAAATTTCTGATTCAATTTTAGATGCGATCTTATCAAAAGACGCAAATGCACGTGTAGCTTGTGAAACAACTGTAACAACTGGTTTAGTATTGGTAGCGGGGGAAATTACGACTTCTACTTACGTAGATATTCCAAAAATCGTTCGTGAAACAATTCAAGGCATTGGTTACACACGCGCAAAATACGGATTCGATGCAGAAACTTGTGCAGTTTTAACATCTATCGATGAGCAATCTGCTGACATCGCTATGGGTGTTGACCAAGCGCTAGAAGCACGCGAAGGTCAAATGACTGACGCTGAGATTGAGGCAATTGGTGCAGGAGACCAAGGTTTAATGTTTGGTTTCGCATGTAATGAAACACAAGAGTTAATGCCACTTCCAATCTCGCTTGCTCACAAATTAGCTCGCCGTTTAACTGAAGTACGTAAAGATGATACATTATCATACCTACGTCCGGATGGAAAAACGCAAGTTACAGTTGAGTATGATGAAAATGGTAAACCAGTACGTGTTGATACTATCGTAATTTCTACACAACATCACCCAGATGTTACATGGGAAGAAATCGATCGCGACTTAAAAGAGCACGTAATTAAAGCTGTAGTACCAGCAGAATTAATCGATGGAGAAACAAAATTCTTCATTAACCCAACTGGCCGCTTCGTAATTGGTGGACCACAAGGTGATGCTGGTTTAACAGGACGTAAAATCATCGTTGATACTTACGGTGGATACGCTCGCCACGGTGGCGGTGCATTCTCTGGTAAAGATGCAACAAAAGTTGACCGTTCTGCAGCATATGCAGCTCGTTATGTTGCGAAAAACATCGTAGCAGCTGGTCTTGCTGAAAAAGCAGAAGTACAACTTGCATACGCAATCGGTGTAGCGCAACCAGTATCAATTTCAGTTGATACATTCGGCACTGGTAAAGTATCTGAAGACGTACTAGTAGAACTAGTTCGTAACAACTTCGATCTTCGCCCAGCTGGTATTATTAAAATGCTAGACTTACGTCGCCCAATTTACAAACAAACAGCAGCTTACGGCCACTTCGGACGTACTGATGTAGATCTATCATGGGAACGTACAGACAAAGCTGCAGCTTTAAAAGAGCAAGCTGGTCTATAATATATGAAAAAAAGCTTTGCGCGGTGAGCGCAAAGCTTTTTTTATTTATAATTACGTTGGAATAAAGCGAAGAGTTCAATGTCATGCCAAGTGCCGTTGCGGAATATAGCTTCTTTACAAGTTCCTTCATGTTGAAAACCGAGTGATTTATATAATTTAATTGCTCTATCGTTAAAAGAAAATACTCGTAAAGAAAGGCGATGTAAATTTAATTCTAAAAATGCATAATTCAATAATAAGGTGAAAGCTTCCTTCCCATAACCTTGCCCCCAGTAATCCTTTTTACCAATATCAATAATGCATTCAGCGTTTCGATTATACGAATCAATATGAATTAAAGAAGTAATGCCAATTGGAAGGTTCGTAGCTTTTTCTTCAATGATATAGCTCTTAGCGTTTGGAGAATGAATAAATTGCTGGCAAAGTTTTTCTGTATCTTGAAAGGAATATTTATCAAGGTTAAGTGTAGTTGAACTCATAACGTCTATATCATTATGCCATTTATAATACGTTAGAATATCATCTTCGGAAAACTTTCGTAACTGGATACGGTTTGATTCAAACAATATAAGCCCACCTTTTGTATTTACTAGTTTTTGTTCATTATTTCAATACACGAGCTACAATAAATGTGTCCTTCTAGTTCAATATACTTTCTTATATTAGTCATACCACTTGGCGGAAATGGCATATGAATCCACGCTTTTTCATACGTTTGTATTTCTTTCCCGCATGATTTACAAAGGATTGGTTTCTTCTTGAACATATGTAATTATCCTTTCATTTTACGTGCTTTGCCTGCGCAAAAAGCACTGCTTAGTAAAAATAGTGTTGCAAATATAATGCTCACCAATGTCGCGTATGGGATTGCTCCTTTTAAGGAAAAGCCGACAGTGATGGAAGCGACGAATAAGAGGATGAATGTTGTTGTTAATTTTTTGTATAGTTCCATAATGAATCTCCTTTTTAAGAAGTATATAGTGTCATCTATCTGATACATATGTGGAAACTATTCCTGTAGAGTGAGTAATACCACCATCAGGCATAATAGCATACAATTTTAAAAAGTTAATATCGAACCCGTAAGCGATGCATTGAAAAAGGGATAATATAATTAAGAATGGTATAATGGGTACGTATCGTTTTATATTTTGAATCATGAAAAGCTCCTTTATATGGATAAATATACTTATATTGTATCATGTTGAATTCTTTGATTCATACATAATTTTACAATGAAATGAAAGGAAAGATAAAAAATGAGCGTAACCGAACATAAAAAACAAGCGCCAAAAGAAGTGCGTTGTAAGATCGTGACGATTTCCGATACACGTACAGAAGAGACAGATAAGAGCGGACAACTATTACATGAATTGTTAAAAGAAGCAGGCCATACAGTGACATCTTATGAAATTGTAAAAGACGATAAAGAAAGTATTCAGCAAGCAGTTTTAGATGGTTATCATAGAGAAGATGTAGATGTTGTATTAACAAATGGCGGTACTGGCATTACGAAACGCGATGTGACGATTGAAGCAGTATCAGCGTTATTACATAAAGAAATTGTTGGATTTGGTGAGTTGTTCCGCATGATTAGTTATTTAGAAGATATCGGAAGCAGCGCAATGTTAAGTAGAGCGATTGGTGGTACAATTGGGCGCAAAGTAGTCTTCTCGATGCCAGGATCTAGCGGCGCAGTTCGTCTTGCGATGAATAAATTAATTTTACCAGAATTAGGTCATATTACATTTGAGTTGCATCGCCAATGAGTAAGTGGGCTGGAATTGTATTAGCGGGCGGTATGTCGAGTAGATTCGGTGAGCCGAAAGCATTAGCAAGCTGGCAAGGGAGTACGTTTATTGAGCATATTTTGAAAGTGATGACAAGTGCGCTCCAAGAAGTTGTAGTCATTAGTCATTCCGATATAAAAGAGCGAGTAGAGCAATTCGTACAAGTTCCTGTTATCGAAGATATTCCGCATTATAAAGGGGACGGACCACTTGCTGGAATTGTATCAGGAATGGAATATATAGAAGCAGATTGGTACGCTATTATGCCTTGCGATGCGCCAAATGTTTCGCAAGAATGGTTTACCATTTTGCTCGAGCAAACGAGCAAGGAATACGATGCGGTTGTACCTATTATTAATGGAAGGAAACAACCGTTACTTGCGGCGTATCATAACCGCGTGAAAGAAAAGATTTATGCTTTGCTTCAGGAAGAAAAAAGAAGTATGGGTCAGCTTTTATCACAATGTAATGTGAAATATATTGCTGGTGAAGATGTACAAGCAAATGCGGATTGGTTTATAAATGTGAATACGAAAGAAGAATATGTGCAGGCTCAAAAAGACCTTTCAAATGAATGAAAGGTTTTTTGGTATACAGAAATTGGGGAACAATTACTGTATAAAGGTATGTGAGTAAGTTGATTTTAAGGGGGATTTCTTAAAATCACTATACAGTTAAAATACTGTATAACCATATTTTAATTTTTATGGGTTTTTATTACAATTCTATTTAGTTATGTTTATTTTTGTTATAATGAATATAGGAATAAAGTGATATTTCACCTTGTGTATTATTTATCCGACTTTAATGGGCAGTAAGACCCCCACCTCAAAATTCAGGAAAAGCAAAGAAGTTAGGTGGGGGTCGGGCTGCCCATAAAAGTCCGATTGGTTCAACTAATAATCAGTGGGGGATGAAGAAAACCCCCACTGATTAAAGTTTCACTTTATTTAAGTAAAGTTTACAACTGTGTAATAAACTCCCTTCGTTTTTTTGAAGGGAGTTTTTCTATTTAAGCAAGTAACTCTGATTCGTTATGCTGAAGGACTTCTTCATATTGGTTAAGCAAGCCACGAAAGATCTCATCCCAGCTTTTTGATTTCGCATAAGATGAAGCTGCTATTCCCATCTGCTCCAGTTTTTCTTCACTTTGTAATAAAGAATAAATGGATGATAGAAATGCGTCCTCATTTTTGGGCGGACAAAGAACTCCCGTTTTTCCATCTGTAATAATATTTTTAACTCCACCACTATTTGCACCGATGACAGGTGTGCCGCATGCAAGCGATTCAAGTACGACATTTCCAAATGTTTCAGTAGTTGATGGAAATACCATCAAGTTAGAACAAGCATATGCTTCAGCTAAATCCACGCCTTGTAAATAGCCAGTAAAAGTGACATTTGTTTTCGAAACATCTTCACGAAGACTTGTTGCTAGAGGACCGTCTCCTGCGATGAGCCAATGAATATCGTTTCGAGTATGCGTTGATTTAACGATAAGATTTTGCAACGTATCAATATCTTTCTCAGGAGCAATCCGTCCAATATAGGAAAGGACGTACTTCGCTGTAATATTATATTTTTTTCGGAATAGGTCTGTATTATAAGCTGGATGAAAGAGATTGCAATCTACACCACGTCCCCATATGGAGAGGGCCTGAAAGCCTTTATGTTTTAATTGATGTAATGTTTCAGGGGATGGAACGAAATTTTTTTGCATATGACTATGAAACCATTTTAAATAGTTCCAAAGCATATTGGAGAGAAATTCGATTTTGTAATAACGTAAATAAGCATCGAAATCAGTATGATAAGAACCGACAACTGGTATGTTTAACTTTTTTGCATAATACAATCCACAAAGTCCCATGTTGAAAGGTGTAGCAATGTGAATCATGTCAGGTTTAAAGGAAAGAAGTTCTCGTTTAATGCGCGGAGTAGGAAAAGAAAAGCGACATTCTGGATATAATATTGTTAACGGGATACTTCTCATCTTGTTCACATTCGCTACGAAATTATCTTCAGCTGTATGCTGAGGAGCGAAAACAGAATAGGCGATTTTTTCTTTCTGAAAATATCGTGTTAACCGCTCTAACGTCTTCGCAACTCCATTCACTTGTGGCGTAAAAGTATCGGTAAAAATGGCGACTCTCATCATATCACTCCTTTATGTGAAAAGTGGGATGAATTGATAAAAAGAGATGATGCCAGAGCAAGTGCCGAGGCACATACCGACGAATACATCAGACGGATAGTGAAGCCCTAAATAAATGCGCGAAATACCAACGCATAATGCTAACGGTAATAGGAAAATAAGTAAGCTTGGATCATAGCAAATAAATGGAATAAAGACAGAGAAAACAGCTGTTGTGTGACCAGACGGGAAAGAGTGGTCTTGTAATGGATGGACTGGATATTTTGCATCTTGAATTGTTAAATAAGGACGTTTTCGTGGATACCATCTTTTTAATATTTGCACAGGGACATGGCTAATTGCTAACGAAATAGCAGTTGCAATTGCAGCTTGGTGCAAAGTTCCATCTGCGAAAATTAAAAAGAACAGTGTGAGTGCGATGGAGAAAGTCGCGCCACCGATATGAGTAATATTGCTGAAAAAGACGTTTAACGTTTTTTGATCAAAGTATCGGTTAATTCCTTTGAAAATGTAACATTCTATTTTATACAGTCCACTGACCTTCATGAAAATTCTCCTCCCTCGTTTACATATATATGGAGATATTAGCTTTTATTTTAATAAGATTTTGTTGAGGGAGTAATAATGTTTTGTAAAGAAAAAGTTAGATTTTATATAAAAAAGCTGCCAGTGTTATGGCAGCAGTAAAATCATTTTTGTAGTGATTTATAATATTGACCTTTTTCAACGTATTGCGTGCGAATTCGCTCCATGTCTTTACGGTCTTCCTCTGTTAATTCACGAACGACTTTCGCTGGACGACCGAAAGCTAACGTGTTTGGCGGGATTTTCTTTCCTTGTGAAACGAGGCTGCCAGCACCGATAAAGGCTCCTTCGCCAATTTCAGCACCATCTAATATAATAGATCCCATTCCAATTAAAGCATCTTTTTTAATATGACAGCTATGTAAAATAACTTGATGCCCAACTGTAACGTCATCTTCTAAAATAAGAGGATACTGTGGGCTTTGGTGGAGTGTACATTGATCTTGTACATTTACCCGGTCTCCGATGATTGTTGGTGAAACATCGCCGCGTATGACTGTATTAAACCAAATACTTGATTCTTCGCCAACGGAAACATCACCTGTAATGGTAACGTAGTCAGCGATAAAAGCACTACTCGCAATTTTCGGATTTTTTTCTTTATAAGGATATATCATGTAAAGCCTTCCTTTCCTAGAGACTAGTTTCAGTGTATCAAATTATGAAAAAGAGTGAAATGGAGGAGGTTCGTATGTGGAATTACGAAGCGGAGGAAGCAAAGGCTGTAATCGTTATTGTGCACGGCGCGATGGAATATCACGGACGTTATGAAGCCGTTGCGGAAATGTGGAATCATAACGGCTACCACGTCGTGATGGGAGACCTTCCGTCACATGGAACGACTTCAAGAAATAGAGGACATATTGATTCATTTGATGAATACATAGAGGAAGTTAAATTATGGGTGAAAGAGGCAAGAAAGTATAGGTTACCTATTTTTATATTCGGTCATAGTATG
Organism: Bacillus cereus group sp. BfR-BA-01408; assembly: GCF_022663305.1. NCBI lineage: Bacteria > Bacillati > Bacillota > Bacilli > Caryophanales > Bacillaceae > Bacillus > Bacillus cereus group sp. BfR-BA-01408. The sequence goes on from NZ_JAKUFF010000075.1 coordinate 11,377, forward strand.
GGTGGTCTTATCGTCATTCGTATGATGCAAGAAACGAAGAGAGAAGATGTAGACGGTATTATTTTAAGTTCGCCATGTTTAGGTGTATTAGCTGGACCTTCTGCACCGCTGCAAGCTGCCTCAAAAATATTAAATATTATCGCTCCAAAATTGCAATTTGCAACGAATCTTACAGTGGAAATGTCAACTCGTAATCATGAAGTGAGAGATGCGATGGAGAATGATTCATTGTTCTTGCGCAAAGTATCAGTACGTTGGTATAGTGAATTGATTAAGTCTATCGAAATTGCCCATAAGAAAATAGATGATTTTCCAGATGTTCCGCTCTTGCTAATGCAAGCATGTGAGGATAAACTTGTAGATAAAACACGTGTCCGCACTTGGTTTGATAATGTTAAAATAAGTGATAAGGCTTTTAAAGAATGGCCGAATTGTTACCATGAGTTATTAAATGAGTATGAGCGTGATGAAATTTTGAATTATATTCAGTCATTTACTGAAATACGCATCAATAACATAATAGAAACAAATAAGTAAATTATTTGTACATTGAATAGAGGAGATGAAGGAAGAAGTGAACGTACCGAGTAATCCCATAACGCTCATGGCGAAAGTATACCGTGATGTGTTTCCGGTTGTACACCATGAGCTAGCGATGTGGAAAGAGCGTGCCTACCATATTCCGAATGATGAGCTTCATAGTCAGGCAATCGCAAGTATTGAGCATAAAACGTTTCATTGCGAAGGCGGTGGTATTTTAGCGCTATTAGCAAATGAACACCGAGAGGAATGTATTCGTTTTATCGTAGCGTATCAAACGATCAGCGACTATTTAGATAATTTATGTGATCGCAGTACATCACTTGATCCAAATGATTTTGCCGCGTTGCATGAATCTATGTTAATGGCATTATCACCTGAAGTAGAAGGTGGCGGTAATTATTATCGCTATCGTGATGATCAAGATGATGGTGGTTATTTAGACGAACTTGTTGAAACATGCCAAGATGTTTTAAAGAAAACGAAGCACTATGACAAAATTGCTCCTATTCTTCATGAACTTGCTTGTTATTATTGTGATTTGCAAATTCATAAACATGTAAAATTAGAAGAAAGAGAACCACGATTACAAACATGGTTTGAAGCGCATAAAGAAAACTTACCGGAGATGAGTTGGTTTGAATTTTCAGCATGTGCTGGTTCTACACTTGGAATCTTCTGTCTTGTCGCATATGCCTTTCATGATGAATTACATGATGAAGATATTGCGAAAATTAGACAAGGATATTTTCCTTACGTACAAGGACTTCATATTTTACTTGATTATTTCATTGATCAAGAAGAAGACCGTATAGGTGGAGATTTAAATTTCTGTAGTTATTACGAAAACGAGCAAGTGATATTAGATCGTATGAAACATTTTGTAGAAGAAGCAGAGAAGAGCATTGGTGACTTGCCTCATGCGAAGTTTCATCGCCTTATAAGCCGAGGATTACTTGGTATTTATTTATCAGATCAAAAAGTATCAGCACAAAAGAATATGCACAAAATGGCACGGCGCATTGTAAAATACGGGGGTCTCACTTCACGATTCTTCTATTGGAACGGGAAGATGTACCGAAAGAAAACAGCGCAGTGATGAAGAAAACCACTCATGTAGAGTGGTTTTTTGTTATAATATGGTAAAGGTGGTGGCGAAATGAAGCAATTATTTCAAAAGCTATATGACCATATTGAAATAACGTTACTCGTGCTACTTTCCGTTTCATTTGTAACTGGAATGTATATGATGATGAATAGGCCAATTGGTCCTACTATGATGGATTATGTGCCACAAGTAATTATTGGCACAATTATTATAGTAGATATTGTCTTTTTAATAAGTGGTAGAAAAAAAGAAAATAGTAAATAAAAAGCATTTGTACACGGTAGTACAAATGCTTTTTCACTATGAGCGTATTTTTGAAAATACATATATAAGAAGTTCAATCGCAAAAATAACTAATACAGATAGTCCAAATAAAGGCATGACAGCGCCTAGTATAACCATCATGATAAAGAAAACGATTATGCTTTTCTTATCTCTTTGCTTTGGCGGTGCTGCTAATTTTCCTTTCGGTTTTCTTGCTAACCACATTTTTACTCCGTAATAAATGAGAAGTAATAAAGATAATGTCGTTAGTAAGCATAATATTTTATTGGGCCATCCGAATAAATGACCTTCGTGAAGCGGGATACCGTAAGTGAACCATTGTGCAAATAAGCCATAATCACGATAGTCCGTTTTGGAAATAAGTTCTCCGCTATATTGATCAAAGTAAGCTGTTATTTCTTCATTTGGTGCCACATCCATGCCCGTAATACCAGAACCGCTTGATTTTGAAACGGTGAATACACCTTTCGGATCAGTTGGTAGTGAAATAACGTATGGCTTCTTTATTTCAATTCCTTTTTGTAATGTATCAACTGAAATTGCTTTTGGCTCATTCGAATTCGATTCAGGAGGAGCTTCTTTTCTAGTTGCCCACGGCAATTCTTTTACCTTTGATTCAGGCGGTGCCATATACAACTTTGGATATCCGATCGATTCATTCGACGATGCGATTTTATAAATTTGGTTGCCCATAAATCCTGACCACGGCAATCCAGATGCAACTAACAAAACGAGAGGAATTGTAAATATAATACCGATAATAGAATGACGTCGTTTTGCTTTTTCTCGCTTATTGGATGCCAGTGTGTTTTTGAATTGGCGTATACTCATATAGAGCCCAGTAGCAATTAAGAAGATTGTCCAACATGCCGCAAGTTCTACAGTATAGTTGACGACAGTGCCACCAACTAAAAGAGAACTATGTAATTCCCTCATAATATTGGCAAACGTTTCATTTGCGTTTTGATCCCCAACAATTTGATTATTATTATCTAAATACACATATTTTTGTTGCCCAGTATACTCATTTGCAATCGTAAGTCTCGTATTATAATCCCCATTAAACTCACTAATTTTCGTCACACTATAATGTGGATATTTTTTCTCTGTTAAGGAAATAGAATCAGCCATCGAAATAGATTCTGTTTGAGCACTCTTCCCAAAATATAAATCTTTATAGATGAAATCCTCAACCTCTTCCCGAAATAAATACCCAATTCCGCTCAGTGACAACGTAATAAGAAGCGGCGTAATAAAAAGCCCAGCATAAAAATGCCAACGCCAAAAAATGTAATGAAGCGAACGATTTACTTTCATACTTTCAGTTCCCCTAACCTTCCCTATATGAATAACTACTTATTTAATATAGCGAGATTAAGTGTGATTACTTTGAAAGAATTGTGAAGAAAGTTAAAAGTTTTGGAGAGTTGGCAGGGAATTTTGTTAGTAAAGCGATAATCTATTATGACAATAAAATTTTTAAAACGTTTTAAGATAGTTCAAAAGTAGACATCTTCAATTTTGAAGATGTTTTTTTATATACCATAATTAAATACTAGCTTGACTATAACGTAGCGTCATAGATTAAGTTGTTCTTAGGAGGTGGATTAATCTGATTACTACGGGGGATGTAAAGAAAGTTACAGGTTTAACTGAAAGGACAATACGATATTATAGTGAATTGAACTTAATTACGCCAAAAAGAAATAATATAGGACAAATTCATTTATCAAGAAAGGATTTATTAGACTTAATTAAAATCCTGAATCTAAAGATAGTAGGAAAAAATTTAAGATTCATCGGCAGTCTAAATTTAAATGAACTGAGTATTAAAGATACAAGTCTTCAGCTTGATGAAATGTACAATGATTTAGAGTGTGTACTTATATCTTTAAACCATCTAGAGAATAGCAACGATGAAGATAGTATATTAAATGCTCTTAAACTTGCTCACGTAGTTAATGATAAGTACATGATGAAACGGGGATATTTATGAAAATTTTTATAGAAGATACTATAAGTCAATATGATATATTACTTTCACTATCATCTGAAGAAAGGGGGGATTTTTTTAGGCATACAATGATGAAACCATTTGAAGGAATGTGGAATGCAATTAATGTACCGATGAAATCCAAGGATCCAAACGGTTATGACGTCATGATGGCAACACGAATGCTAGGGTATTTAGATATAAACGAGACAAAATTAGCAGAAGAAGCATTAAATGATTTGAAGAAGATGAATGCATTAAAAATTGCTGAAAAAACTTTAAAAGAATGTATAGATTTCTCTTCTGAGCATGATTTAAGAGTAAGTGCAGAGGAACTGAGATTTGGTATGTATATTGCAGACCCTAAAAAATTAAAAAATCAAAACAGTTATACTGGTTTTGGTGGTATTCCTGGTTATGTTATAGCAATAATTCGCCCGAATAGCTACAATGTTCCAAGATTTCCGGCACTCATTGCACATGAATTTCATCATAATTTACGATTCTCTTATTTTGAATGGAATCATGGAGATGTAACCGTAGCTGATTATATAATTATTGAGGGACTCGCCGATTCTTTTGCCACCGCATTGTATGGTAAAGAATTTTTAGGGCCATGGGTTACTTCAATTGACAATGAAGACCTTGAATACTCTATTTACGTAATAAAAGAAGGGCTTAATGTGAAAGGGTTTGCAGAGGTGAGTAGCTACATGTTTGGAGATGATTTCGCCAAAAAAGAAGGTTATCAACCAGTAGGCTTATCAACCGGTGCAGGTTATGCTGTAGGGTATCACATTGTGCAGTCTTTTATGAAAAATAATAATGTTACGATCCAAGAAGCTACATTGTTAAGTACAGAAGAAATAATAAAGGGGTCTAATGTTTTTTAAGGTAATTGTATTTTGAAAGACGTTATTGTTTCTAAGAGTTATGAATTCTTAGGTGGATTTGGAAATTAAGTAAGCATAATACCATCCGTAAGAACGGTACTATGCTTATTTATAGTTTTAAATTTAATCAATTTTATTATAATTATACATCTATGTTCAATTGCCGGGACATACAATGTTCTATGCAAAGTGTAGTTGAATGAATTAGCTCTTCATCTCCTTTTTGTAGCCTGATTTGAAGCGCTTTTTGAAAACAAGTAAGCGCGGTGTGGAAGTCACCCTCATCTAATTTGCTTTTTCCATGATGTTGGTAGAAGAAGTCTTTATAAGTAGGAACGTTCGGCAACATATGTTGAAGCTCGGTAAAAAGTGTATTTGCCGTATGGAAATTTTGTTCCCAATGATATGTATGTGCGAGACGAAGTTTGTTAATAAAAATCCCTTGGATGTTGTCTGTTTGTGTGTAATATTCAATGGCCTCCTGTAAGTAATACTTACTGTCAGAAAGGTTGCCAACGATTCGTTCATAAACACCGATTAATCCGCAGTTTTTTCCGTATAACGATTCTTTATGTAAATGTTCTTTCAAAAATACAATCCCTTGCTTCATTTCAGCAAGGGATATAGGTTTTTCTCTAAGGTTTTCGTCAAATGTGTATCCCATTTCAAAAGGTATATTCACTGGGGCCTCCTTATATTTCCTACATACATCCTAACAACCGCTTTCGCAAGACATTGAGAAGAATCAACAAAATCCTCACTCGCCACCACATTCAAATCGGTACATGCGATAATTGCCGTATCAACTACCTCTCTCAATTGTAAAACGAGCGCATTCCACAATTCGCGAGCTTCTTCAACCTCTCCATATTTAATATAAGTAATGATTTGATTAATCATTTCCTGCCATGTTTCATGATGAATGTACTCTATATCACGTTTTGTAATCCCATCTTGGTAAATCCCAGCTTGAACAGTTGCTTCCGTTGCAAGAAGAGCGACTCTTTTTACGTTTTTAGGAATTATTTGTAACGTTTCATCGACTATATTTAAAATCGGAATGGACAGAGAATGCTGTAATTCCTCGAAATAAAGATGCGCCGTATTACACGGCATAGCGATAAAGTCTACGCCAGTACTTTCAAGTTTTTGTGCGCCTTTAATAATCGCTTTTTTCATCGCTTCGTGATCAATAGGGCGATCCATATAAAACGGTGTTGGGCACGAGTAAATCATCATATGAGGAAAGTCCATATCATGTTTTGCTCCGTATATTGTTTGGCACTTTGCTACAACTGTATCGACGAATGGCCCAGTTGATTTTGGTCCCATTCCTGCTAGTATTCCGATCATTGTTTTGTCTCCTTTAATATGTAATTAAAAACGTTTTTTGCGAACGATAAACAGAAATAAGGTAAATAATAAAAATGAATATACGATAGCCCAAGCTGTGAGCCATAGCGTGTGAGTCAGTATATTATATTTGTATTGTCCAAGCATGAGAAAGCTTTCGACAGGTGGTAAAAACCATAGTAACTCTTTTTTAAACCGGATAGATGCAATCGTTATAAGCAATATAAATGTAAGGCTAAGCCAAGCAGTGCCTGCTTTTTGAATCGTATTTCTAGTAAATAATGTTGCGATTGAAATTCCTAGTATAGAGAAAGACATATGAGCGAGAAATCCGACTAAAAATAAAGAAACTGTCATTTTTTCATTAAACATTTGCAAAATAATGGGATAGATTACGGATATAAAAGATAATACAGTACAAATGAGAAGAGCCGTAATATATTTACCAACGTATAATGCGGAAATGTTATTTGTATGTGAAATAGTGATTTGCTCTTGTACAGGATCTTCGGTATGAAAAATCGTGACCGTAATCCAGGCAGATAATAAATAAAGCGCGAGAGCTGTTTCTAAATATGTCGGTACAATAGGAGTCGGTTTATATGCATATACAAAAAGTAAGCTCATGAAGTACATCGCAATAGGAGGGACGTACTTATACGATTTTGTATAGTCGAGAAAGTGATAACGAATAAGAGCAAACATAATAAACCTTCTTTCGATTTAAAAGTTAGGTTGTAGCAGTGTGATAGATGCTTTTTTATGCAATAAAAACTGAAGCATTTCGTTTGTATATTCTTTTTCGATTTGTAATTGAATAAGGTTTTGATTTGAATTGTGTGCAACGTGTATAAAACCGGATTGTTTTTGTAGTTCTATCGCTGAAAATGTTTCGTGAACAATTGCTTCAATATAGACTTGTTCTGCTCCTTTTTGTGCAGAGATATTTTCTGTGATTGTATGATTTGCTAACGTCACAATTCTATCAGCGAAGTTTTCTAATAGTTGTTTTTCGTGACATGTAAATAACACGGATATACCTTGTTGTTTTAATGAGAGTAAAATATGTTCTAATTCTTGCTGAGAGTTAGGATCGAGCCCAGAAAGCGGTTCGTCTAAAATTAATAAATGTACGTCCGTAAGTAACGCTTGCATAATGCCTGTTTTTTGTTTCATACCTTTTGAAAAATTTCGTACAACGGAATGCCTTGCATGAAGTAAATGAAACCTTTCAAGAAGCAGCGGAATTTTATCTTTTACATATTTTGTTGATAAACCGTGAATGCGACCGAGATGATATAGATAATCTTCTAATGTAAAACGAATCCCTTCAGGAAAATGTTCAGGTACATAACCGATTTGTATATGTTCTTTCCTTTGAATTGTCCCTGCCGTATGTGAAATAAAGCCTGCAATTATTTTGAGTAGAGTACTTTTTCCAGTCCCGTTCCCGCCAACAATGGCGAGTGCTTCTCCTTCTGGAATGGATAAATCAATGTTGTCTAGTATAAGTGATTTGCCGTACTTCTTTTGAATTCCCCTTAGTTCTACTAGCAAAGTTCTATCCTCCTATACAGTGTATATATCCATTATATAGGAGAATAACAAAAAGACGTGCAATAAGTGCACGTCTTTTTTTGTTATGTTTTGTCGATAAGTCGATATAGTGTGTCGAATCGTCGATATATTTAGCGCTTCTCAATCGCCACAATAAATGGCGGGTTATTTTGTTGGTTAATGAAGCCGTAGCGCAGTACGTGTGCTTGTTTTTGGTCTAATTCTTCGGCAAATTTGAGAAC
>NZ_JAKUFF010000076.1:0-19211 GCF_022663305.1 Bacillus cereus group sp. BfR-BA-01408
GAAAAATAAAATGGTGAGCCATGAAGGACTCGAACCTTCGACCCTCTGATTAAAAGTCAGATGCTCTACCAACTGAGCTAATGGCTCATACTCACCAACGTCATATTTTCGTGACGACAAGATGTATCATAACATGTTTTATTTATTTTTTGCAATACCTTTTTTATTTTTTTATAAAAAACAAGAAAAACTCATGCGGACATGAGTTTTTTCTTAAAAATATCAATTAAGCTTCGTATACGTTACGAACGATATTCGTTTGGTTACGATCTGGTCCAACTGAGAACATAGATAATTGAATTCCTGTTAACTCAGAAACACGTTCTACGTATTTTCTTGCATTCTCAGGAAGCTCGTCTAATGATCTTACACCAGTAATATCTTCTGTCCAACCTGGAAGCTCTTCGTATACAGGCTCACATTTCGCTAAAATGTTTAAGTTTGCTGGAACTTCATCGATAACTTCGCCATTGTATTTGTAAGCAACACAAATTTTAAGAGTTGGAATACCAGTTAGAACGTCGATAGAGTTTAATGATAAATCTGTTAAACCACTAACACGACGCGCATGTCTTACAACAACGCTATCAAACCAACCTACGCGGCGTGGACGACCAGTTGTCGTTCCATACTCACGACCAACTTCACGAATTTGATGACCAATTTCGTCATGAAGCTCAGTAGGGAATGGACCATCACCTACACGGCTTGTATATGCTTTACATACACCTACAACGCGAGTAACTTTTGCAGGACCCACTCCAGTTCCAACTGTTACACCACCAGCAATTGGGTTAGAAGATGTAACAAACGGATACGTACCGTGGTCGATATCAAGCATAACACCTTGTGCACCTTCAAATAATACACGGTGATTATTATCTAATGCATCATTTAATACAACAGACGTATCACACACATATTGCGCGATTTGTTGTCCGTACTCGAAGTACTCTTCGAAGATTTCTTCTACACTGAAACCTTCTGTATCGTACATTTTTTCAAACAAACGATTTTTTTGTGCTAAATTGCGCTCAAGCTTCTCTTTAAATGCTTCACGGTCTAAAAGATCAGCCATACGAATACCAATACGAGCAGCTTTGTCCATATATGCAGGACCGATACCTTTTTTCGTTGTACCGATTTTGTTATCACCTTTACTTGCTTCTTCTAACTCATCTTGTTTTAAGTGATAAGGCAAAATAACGTGCGCACGGTTACTTACGCGTAAATTATCAGTACTTACACCACGATCGTGTAAGTATTTTAACTCTTCAAGTAATGCTTTCGGATCTACTACTAAGCCGTTTCCGATTACACAAATTTTCTCTTTATAGAAAATACCAGATGGAATTAAGTGTAATTTATATTTAACTCCGCCAAAAACAATTGTATGTCCTGCGTTATTTCCACCTTGATATCTTGCAACTACTTCCGCATGCTCAGAAAGAAAATCAGTGATTTTACCTTTTCCTTCGTCGCCCCATTGTGTTCCTACAACTACTACTGAAGACATTATTAAAGCACCTCCGCAATTTTCAAACGATCTATTCAAACAATATAATTGTACCAAAACCGAAAAAGAAGTCAACCAAAAAACGAACATTTTTTTACCAAAAAACTTTTTCGTTCGTAAGAATTATATTTTCACACTATGAAAGCCTTATCTTTTCTATAAAAAAAAAGAAACACATCTTATTATAAGAAATGCGTTTCTTTTTTATACTATCGTTATGCCGGCGGCGCATGTCCATCTTCGAAGCGACGTTCTAAGTTAACGAACTTATTGAACTCTTTAACGAATGCGAGCTCTACTGAGCCTACTGGACCATTACGCTGCTTTGCAATAATAATTTCAATCGTATTTTTATTTTCCGTTTCTCGGTCATAGTAATCTTCACGATATAGAAAGGCTACGATATCGGCATCCTGCTCGATACTTCCCGATTCACGAATATCAGACATCATCGGACGTTTATCTTGACGAGATTCTACACCACGAGATAACTGTGACAAGGCAATAACAGGAACTTGTAATTCACGCGCAATCCCTTTTAGTGTACGAGAAATCTCAGATACTTCCTGCTGACGGTTCTCTCCTGATTTCCCACTTCCTTGAATAAGCTGTAAGTAGTCAATCAAGATCATACCAAGACCCTGTTCCTGTTTTAATCTACGACATTTTGCTCGAATCTCATTTACTTTAATCCCCGGCGTATCATCAATATAAATACCAGCATTAGAAAGGCTACCCATTGCCATCGTTAATTTCGCCCAATCATCAGAAGTTAACGATCCGGTACGAAGTCTTTGTGCATCAATATTCCCTTCTGCACAAAGCATACGCATAACAAGCTGATCAGCACCCATCTCTAGACTAAAAATCGCTACATTTTCATCCGTTTTCGTCGCTACGTTTTGTGCGATATTTAATGAAAATGCCGTTTTACCTACCGACGGACGTGCCGCCACGATGATTAAATCATTTCGTTGGAACCCTGCCGTCATCTTATCTAATTCAGTAAATCCAGTCGGTATCCCGGTCACTTCACCTTTTTGATTATGCAAAAGTTCGATTTTATCGTAAGCATCTACAAGAACGTCTTTAATATTTTGGAATGCTTTCGCATTCGTCTGATGAGATACTTCTAATATTTTTTTCTCAGCCTCATTTAAAAGACCATCCACATCATCTTCTCTCTCATATCCATCAGACACAATATGAGTCGCCGTTCGAATTAAACGACGTAACAGTGCTTTTTCAGCGATGATTCTTGCATAATACTCTACGTTAGCAGCAGTCGGAACAACTTCTGCTAATTCTGCTAAGTAAGAAACCCCACCAACTTCTTCTAGTAATCCTTGATCAGCCATCGCTGACGTCATCATTACTAAGTCAATTGGCTCCCCCTTATCAGATAGCCCAAGCATGACTTCAAAAATCTTTTGATGTTTCGTTCGATAAAATGAGTCAGGTACCAACAGTTCCGATGCTGAAGTTAATGCATCCTGATCAATCAATATAGCACCTAAGACTGCCTGCTCAGCTTCTATATTATGCGGAGGGGTACGATCAGCCATTACATCACTCATACGCAATCCTCCTTGCTTAACTTAGTTTTATTGTTCACTAACATGAACTTTTACTGTTGCTGTTACTTGCGGATGCAATTTCACAGTAACGTTTGTATAGCCTAACGCACGAATTGCATCATCCATTTCAAATTTACGCTTATCAAGTTTAATATTGTGAGATTTTTGCATTGCATCTACGATTTGTTTACTTGTGATTGAACCGAATAGACGGCCGCCTTCTCCAGATTTAGCCTTTAATTCTACAGTTAATTTCTCTAACGTTTCTTTTAATTGTTTTGCATTTTCAAGCTCTGCTGCTGCATCTTTTTCTTCTTTGCGCTTTTGAGCTTCTAAAGTTTTCATACTGCTATTTGTCGCTTCAGCAGCTAATCCTTGTTTTAGTAAGAAGTTATTTGCATAACCATCTGGTACGTTTTTTACTTCCCCTTTTTTCCCTTTACCTTTTACGTCTTTTAGAAAAATTACTTTCATGATTGTGTGCCTCCCTGTAAATAGTCATCAATAACAAATCGAAGCTTCTCCTCAGCTTCATCTACTGTAACATTTTTCATTTGTGTGGCTGCATTCGTTAAATGCCCGCCACCACCTAAGTTTTCCATAATTAGCTGCACATTCACTTCACCTAAAGACCTGCCGCTAATTCCAATGAAATTCTCGCCACGTTTTGCAATAACAAACGATGCAATAATTCCTGTCATTGTTAATAATGTGTCCGCTGATTGCGCAATAAGCACTTGATCGTAGTAATCATCGCTATCAACTTTTGCAATCGCAATTCCATTTGTATAAATGTACGCATTTTTAATAGCTTTTGCAACCCGTAAATACTGATTCATATCTTCTTTTAAAAGCTCTTGTACAAGTACAGTATCTGCACCGTGTGAGCGTAAATAAGAAGCCGCATCAAACGTACGAGCACCTGTCCGGAATGTAAAGCTTTTCGTATCAACAATAATACCTGCTAATAATGCTGTTGCTTCTAACATTGTCATTTTTAAATTTTTCGGTTGGTATTCAAGTAATTCCGTAACAAGCTCTGCCGTAGAAGAAGCATATGGCTCCATGTAAACAAGCAACGGATCCTCAATAAAGTCTTCTCCTCGGCGATGATGGTCAATCACAACTACATTTTCAATTTTGCGTAACAGCTTTTCTTCCATCACCATTGAAGGTTTATGCGTATCAACAACAACAAGTAAGGAATCATCATTTGCAAATTCCATCGCTTGTTCTGGTGTAATAAAGTGAGACCATAACTCTTCATTTTGTTTCACTTTATCCATTAAACGCTTAATTCCCTTATCAGAATCATTTTCATCGAGCACAATATATCCTTTACGCTCATTTAATTGCGCTACCTTTAAAATACCAATCGCAGCACCAATTGCGTCCATATCAGGAGCCCTATGCCCCATTATAATGACATTGCTACTTTCTAATACTAAATCCTTTAATGCATGCGAAATCACTCTGGCACGTACACGAGTACGTTTTTCCACCGGATTTGTCTTACCACCATAAAACTTAACTTTACCTGTCGCTTGTTTAATAGCTACTTGATCTCCACCACGCCCAAGCGCAAGATCTAAACCTGATTGAGCCATTGCCCCAAGCTCGGATAAAGGTAAATCACCTGATCCAACACCTACACTTAATGTAAGTGGTATATTCCTTTTAGATGTTTCTTCACGTACTTGATCTAAAATGCTAAATTTCCCTTTCTCCATCTGCGCTAAAATACTTTCATTTAACACAACGAAGAATCTTTCTGAAGATGCACGTTTTAAATATGCCCCATACTTAACGGCCCACTCATTTAGTCTTGATGTTACAAGACTTGTTATATTCGTACGTAATTGATCATCCAACCCTTGTGTAACTTCATCATAATTATCTAAATAAATGACAGCTAAAACAGTACGTTGATCCTCGTACATCTTTTCAATCTCTGTTTGTTCTGTTACATCAAAGAAATAAATTAACTTTTCTTCTTTCCTTACAAAGACACGAAACTTTCGATTATTTAAAGAGACTATATCATCGGACGTTTCTCCCTTAATAAAAAGAAGTAACGTTTCTGATACATCATAAAGGTGCCATCCAGCTAATGCATGCTGCCCCAGACATGAAGATAAATAAGGATTTGCCCAATCAATCCCATAATCCTTATTGTATAACAAAATACCAATTGGCATCTGGTTAAATGCCTCATTACTCACTTTCTTTACCCTTGTAATCATATCTGTCGTATGTTTTTCAAAATTCTTTTGGAAAGTAAGTTCAAATCGTACAACAACAAAAAGGACGATACAAAAAATAAAGAAGGAGACTATCCCCATTAGTAAATGAAAATAACAGAGAATTGAAATGAGCACAAACACAAAAAATGCCAATACGTAAACAGGATATAAAAACCACTGTTTCTTATAAAATTCAGGCATGTATACAACTCCTATAAAGTAAAACTAACTTATCTTCCAGTTAGTTAAACAGATTAAAATAGTATAAGGAATATTATTTTATCCTCCTATTTTAGAACGCAATGAAATCCCTAAATCAATTATACCTAAGATTGTCACAAGAGGAAACAGCATCGGAATAAACATGCAGGCGATAAAACTAATAATAGGAACCCCTTTCGTAAAACCTTTGCTATGCGCTAGAAAAGTGATAAACGTCAGGCCTTGCAGCACTAGTAATAAAGCAAATATGACATATAGGTTAGAAAATACCATATGTAAATATGATGTCGGTTCTACTTTTATAAAAGTTGATAGCAAAATAAATATAACGTAATACCAAACAATACTCTTTGGTAATTGTATATCTTTGAACTTAGGCCAAGGTATAACATCATGCTTTAGCTTTTTTAAAGCACTACCTGATATTATTATGGTAATCCAAGAAAGACATACAGAAACCATCACAAGTATACTCGGGAATACCACTTGTAATATATCATTCATTTGTACAAATAACTCTTTTTGCTCTTTACTAATCGGCATACCAGCAACACTTGCTATCTTTTCACTTTGCACTACGCTTTTATTAAACATATTTTGTATTTGCTTTATAAAATCTATGTTAAAAAACTTTATACTGGCAACATAAATGAGCATAATACTGATTAAGTATGCAAGTGAACCGGTTATTAAAATCTCCAATGGCTTTCTTTGTTTTTTATACATGCACCCTAAAACAATACCCATCAACCCAAATACGACCGTCTTTACTAGACCTATCGGCTGACTTACAAAAACAACAATTAAAAATGCAGCCGTAAAAATTACAAATGCATTCGATAATTTATATCTTATCGTTAACAATATAAATGGCAACGGCAATGCAAACGTTACAACTGTACCTAAAATCGGAACATACATAGATATAAACAATAACATTACATATATAGCCAACAACGCGGCTCCTTCAGTAATAAATCTCGCTTGCCTCACATTTTAACCTCTCTTTCAAAAAAGAAAAGCATAGCAAAATGCACAGTAGAGTCCGACTCTACTGTGCATTTCATACGCTATTATTCACCAACATATGGTAAAAGTGCCATTTGACGAGCACGTTTAATTGCAACTGTAAGTTTGCGTTGGTATTTTGCGCTTGTTCCTGTTACACGACGAGGTAAAATTTTACCACGCTCAGAAACGAAACGTTTTAATAAATCAACATCTTTATAATCGATGCGAGTGATGCCGTTAGCTGTGAAGAAACACACCTTACGACGTTTCGCACGTCCACCTTTGCGTCCTGCCATGTCTATTTCCCTCCATTCTTTGTTAAAACTAACAAATTTACTGTATTAGAACGGTAAATCGTCGTCGGAAATGTCGATCGGTTGACCTACATTTGAAAATGGATCGTCATTCTTCGTAAATCCAGAGTTACCTTGGTTACCTGAATTACTAGATTGACCAAATGGGTTAGAGCCTTGGTTACCGAAACCAGCTCCTGATGGTTGCTGATTAAATGAACCGCGTTGCTCCCCACCGCCATTACGCGGCTCTAAAAATTGTACGCTTTCCGCAAGAACTTCTGTTACGTATACACGTTTACCATCTTGTCCCTCGTAATTACGAGTTTGAAGACGTCCATCTACGCCTGCTAAGCTACCTTTTTTCAAATAATTTGCTACGTTTTCTGCTTGTTTACGCCATATTACACAATTAATAAAGTCAGCTTCACGCTCACCTTGTTGATTGGCAAATGCGCGATTCACAGCTAACGTAAAAGTAGCTACTGCAACACCATTGGGCGTGTAACGTAAGTCAGGGTCCTTAGTTAAACGACCAACGAGGATAACACGATTCATCAATCGAACCACTCTCCCTTATATATCAATTATTTTTCTTCTTCTTTAACAACGATATGACGAAGGATGTCTTCGTTGATCTTAGCTAAACGGTCGAATTCGTTAATCGCTTCTGCGTTAGATTTCACGTTTAAGATCATGTAGAAACCTTCACGTAAGTCGTTGATTTCGTAAGCTAAACGACGCTTACCCCACTCTTTCGTGTTAATGATTTCTGCACCATTGTTTGTTAAAACACCTGCAAAACGTTCAACTAAAGCTTTTTGAGCTTCTTCTTCAACGCCAGGACGAATGATGTACATAATTTCGTACTTTCTCATTACACTTTCACCTCCTTTTGGTCTAAACGGCCCATAATGGGCAAGGAGCAATTAATTTATAGTAATTACTCACGAGTTTAGATTATATCATAGTAAGTTAGATGAATCAACTCACCCATACATAAAAAACTTGGCAAACATATAATATATTTGCCAAGCTCATATCTTTATTTTTCCTAGGAAATATTAAATTAAACGTTAAAACGGAAGTGCATAACATCTCCGTCTTTTACGATATACTCTTTTCCTTCTAAACGAACTTTACCAGCTTCTTTTGCAGCTGTCATAGAACCATTTGTCATTAAGTCTTCGTAAGAAACTGTTTCTGCACGAATAAATCCACGCTCAAAGTCTGTATGAATTACACCAGCACATTGTGGTGCTTTCATACCTTGTTTGAATGTCCATGCACGTACTTCTTGTACACCAGCTGTGAAGTAAGTAGCAAGTCCTAATAAATCATATGCAGCACGAATTAATTGATCTAAACCAGATTCTTCAATGCCTAGTTCTTCAAGGAATACCTTTTTCTCTTCTTCGTCTAACTCAGCGATTTCTGATTCGATCTTTGCACATACAACGATTACTTGAGAGTTTTCATTCGCAGCAAATTCTTTTACCATTTGTACATATTTGTTTTCAGAAGGATCGATTACATCGTCCTCGCTTACGTTTGCTACATATAACATTTCTTTCGTTGTCAGTAAATGAAGGCCTTTAACAATCTTCATTTGTTCTTCTGTAAATTCAACAGTACGAGCCGGTTTTCCCTCTTCAAAAGCTTCTTTTAAACGAACTAAAATTTCATGCTCATATACTGCTTCTTTATCTTTTTGTCTTGCTAATTTCGCAACACGTTCGATACGTTTATCAACAGATTCTAAATCGGCTAAGATTAGTTCTAGGTTGATTGTTTCAATATCATCAATTGGATCTACTTTCCCTGAAACGTGCGTAATATTTTCGTCTTCAAAACAACGAACAACTTGGCAAATTGCATCTACTTGGCGAATGTGAGATAAGAATTTATTTCCTAAACCTTCGCCTTTACTAGCACCTTTTACGATACCTGCAATATCAGTAAACTCAAATACAGTCGGAACAGTTTTTTTCGGTTCTACTAATTCCGTTAATTTATTTAAACGCTCATCTGGTACTTCTACAATTCCTACGTTTGGATCAATTGTACAGAATGGATAGTTTGCAGATTCTGCTCCTGCTTGTGTAATTGCATTAAATAAAGTGGACTTCCCTACGTTAGGTAATCCAACAATCCCAGCCGTTAATCCCATATTTTTCACTCCTATGTCTCAATCTTTCATCATTATAGATAGTAACGAAAAAAATGACAAGTTTCCTCCAAACGAAAAAAAGTAACAGCTACCCACTGCAACTGTTACTTTCTCTCTATTCTTCGTGCTTCACAAGTATTTTTTTTACCTTACGATCAAACTCTCTTCGAGGAATCATTACTGAATGGTCACATCCCTCGCACTTAATGCGGATATCCATTCCCATACGAATAATCTTCCAACGATTCTCACCACATGGGTGGGCTTTCTTCATTTCCACAACATCATACAAGTTATACTGCTTTTGCTCCATTCTCCAAACCCCTCTCCATACTAAATTGCTTTTTCACTCACTAATTCTTCACGATTATATAAAACCATACGTGGATATGGAATTTCAATACCATGTAGATCTAGACGATTTTTAATTTCTTTACGAAGTGCTCTTGCAATAACTGCATGTTGCATTGGCTCTACTTCAGCAATAACACGTAATATCACTTCTGAAGCAGCTAATGTTTGTACACCTAACAATTGCGGTGTTGTTACCATTTTTTCGTACTTTGCAGGTAATTCTTGTAATAAGTCTTCAATGACTTGCTCTGCTTTCGCTATGTCAGCCTCATACGAAATAGATACATCAACAAATGCTACACTATTACTAACTGAATAGTTCGTAACTTGAATGATACTTCCATTTGGTAAAGTATGAATTTCACCTGTCCAACTTTTTACTTTTGTTGTACGAAGTCCAATCTCTAAAACGACTCCTTCAAACTGACCAATTTTTACGTAGTCACCGACTGAAAATTGATCTTCTAGCAAGATAAATAACCCTGTAATAACATCTTTTACTAAACTTTGAGCACCAAATCCGACTGCCAAACCAATTACCCCTGCACCGGCTAATAAACCTGATGCATTAATATCAAACACACCTAAAATCGCAATTAACATAATAAACATAACAACGTATGCCACAATATTTTCAAGTAACTTCGCTACTGTAACTGTACGACGTTCTGAAATTTGAATTGGCGAACGACTTCCCATACGAAACGCATTCCGTACAACCGCTCTTGCAATTCGTACTACAATTGCACCAATTGTTAAAATGATACATATTTTTAATGTCGCAATTCCAATATGAGCCCAACGATCAGCATCTAGTAAATACTGTTTCGTAGCATTAAACCACTTCGTTAATAAATCCATGTACCTCTACCTCTCCAGCCAAAATTTCTTTTTAGTTATCCTTCTTATTGTATCAGAAGTCTCCTAATTGCTGAAAAAATTTTATGACTTTAATTCCATTTGTTAACCTACATACAGGTATAAAATGGAACGAATATATATATACTAGTACTATTATTTCCGTTCTCACTTAAATTTTACAGCAAGTACGCACTTATAGTTTTCCATTTCACTCACCATATAACATATTTTGAAAATTTATTAAAAGGATGGGTGCTTCATGAATATTGGAAGTTTTCGCTTACCTTTTTTCGAAAAAGAAACTCAAAATGTTATGCACCAAGATTTAGAAGCCTCCGAGACAATTAGTAACTTCTTACTTTCCCATATCCCTATTAAAAACCATATACCAATTATTCTCGTTTGTATCGGAACAGATCGTTCTACAGGCGATGCACTCGGGCCATTAGTCGGTACAAAACTAGAACAAGTAGGAATTACAAACTTCCAAGTGTTCGGCACACTGGATGAACCAGTACATGCGCTAAACTTAGAAGAAAAAATTCAGAATATACAGAAAGATAATCCTGCTTCATTTATAATTGCGGTTGATGCTTGTTTAGGAAAATCTCAAAGTATCGGTTCCATCACTACCGGAATGGGACCTAGTAAACCCGGAGCTGCGATGAATAAGAAATTACCAGCAGTTGGTGACTTACATATTCATGGCATCGTAAATCTGAACGGTTTTATGGAGTTTTTCGTCCTGCAAAATACAAGATTAAGTTTAGTCATGAAAATGGCTGACGTAATTGCACAAAGCATAAAAGAAACAGACCAAAAATTATCTGTATTAAAAAAAGCAAACCATCTATAAATAATAAGATGGTTTGCTTTTTAGTTTTGCTGCGCTAATAATTCTAAAATACGATTTAAATCTTCTTTATTGAAAAATTCAATTTCGATTTTACCTTTTTCCTTTTTTGTTTCTTTAATTTTTACCTCTGTGCCAAACTTTTCTCTTAAGAACGTTTCGCGTTCTACGAAAAATATATTTCTCTCTTTTTTTACTTGTTTTGTTTCACGTGAAACGCGTTGATTAATCTCCTGAACAATTTTCTCTAATTGACGAACATTTAACCCTTCTTTTTCAATTCGTTTCAGTAAAGATTTCAACTGCTCTTCATCTTTTATCGTAAGTAAAGTTCTCCCATGAGCCATTGAAAGTTGACCATTTGCAATCATATCTTGCACAAAAGAAGGGAGGCTTAATAATCGCGTATAGTTTGCAATGTAAGGTCTACTCTTACCAAGACGTTTTGCTAATTGTT
The DNA here is from genome assembly GCF_022663305.1 of Bacillus cereus group sp. BfR-BA-01408. Classification (NCBI taxonomy): domain Bacteria; kingdom Bacillati; phylum Bacillota; class Bacilli; order Caryophanales; family Bacillaceae; genus Bacillus; species Bacillus cereus group sp. BfR-BA-01408. Next base: position 11,558 of record NZ_JAKUFF010000076.1, read on the forward strand.
CTTGCGTCACATTTAGCTCATTCATTAACATTTGATATGCCATTGCTTCTTCCATTGGATTTAAATCTTCTCGTTGTAAGTTTTCAAGCAATGCAAACTCCATCATTTGCTGCTCATTTAATTGTCTTACAACGGCAGGTACTTTTTCGAGTCCCGCCTCTTTAGCAGCACGATATCTTCTTTCACCTGCAACAATTTCATATCCTTTAATACTCTTTCTAGCAATTAATGGTTGTAATATGCCGTGCTCTTTAATAGAGGCCGATAATTCCTGAATCGCCTCTTTATTAAAGTGTTTACGTGGTTGATATGGATTCGGTCTTAATTCAGTTATCGTAATCTCCTGAATTGTCTCTTCTTCTTTCACATCTAAATCAGGAAAAAACACATTGATTCCTCTTCCTAATCCTTTAGCCACCTGCAATCACTTCCTCTGCTAAATCTATATATACTTCTGCCCCTCTTGATTTAGCGTCATACTGCATAATTGGTTTCCCATGACTTGGTGCTTCACTCAAACGAACATTACGAGGGATAATCGAACGGTATACTTTATCTCTAAAGTATTTTTTCACTTCATCTATAACCTGAATCCCTAAATTTGTACGGGCATCTAACATTGTTAGCAATACGCCTTGAATTGCTAGATTTTTATTTAAGTGCTTTTGCACAAGTCGAACTGTATTTAATAGCTGACTTAACCCTTCTAGTGCGTAATATTCGCATTGAACAGGAATAATAACAGAATCTGCTGCAGTTAATGCATTAATCGTTAATAACCCTAAGGACGGGGGACAGTCGATAATAATATAATCATATTCATCACGAACTGGCTGTAATGCCCTTTGCAAACGTACTTCCCGGGAAATAGTCGGTACCAATTCAATTTCAGCACCTGCTAATTGAATTGTAGCGGGTAGAACATCTAAGTTTTCAGTTGCGGTTTTCTGTATAACCCCTTGAACATCTGCATCTTCCACAAGAACATTGTAAATACATTGATCTAATTCGGATTTTTCAATTCCCACACCCGTCGTTGCATTTCCTTGAGCATCAATATCTACAAGAAGGACCTTTTTACCTACTTGTGCCAATCCAGCCCCTAAATTAACAGATGTTGTTGTTTTTCCAACGCCACCCTTTTGATTGGCTATAGCAATGATTTTTCCCACGATGTCACCTACTTTCAACCTTTCTATCTTATTCTAGTAACAATTACGTTTATTGTAACATGAAATAAAAGTTTTTCTTTTACGTCCTTATTAAACTTCAAAATTTATTTGTAAACTCCTTCTTCATCTAACAAGAAAATATAGTAAAAGAGACCTATCCAATAGGATCAGGTCTCTAACACGCCATTATTATTTTTTCTTTGGAATTTGAATTGTAATTTGATAGTACTCGTCAAACTCTTCTTCCTCAGAATTAACATTTAAACCACTGTCAGCAACCATTTGTAATGACTGCCTAATTGTATTCATGGCAATTCTCGTATCTCGACTTACTGCTTTTTGCTTTGCCTTACGCTTCGGTTTTGCTTCCTCTAGTAATTTCGCAATTCGTTCCTCTGTTTGCTTTACATTCAGTTGTTTCTCCACAATTTCCTGTAAAACCTTCAGTTGTAATTCCTCATTCTTTAAAGGGATGAGCGCACGGGCATGGCGTTCTGTAATACTTTTTTCTAATAACGCATTTTTTATTTCTTCAGGCAACTTTAACAATCGCAACTTATTTGCGATTGTGGATTGTCCTTTTCCGAGTCTTTGTGCCAATGCTTCTTGCGTTAAATTATGTAACTCAATTAGCTTTTGATATGCCACAGCTTCCTCGATTGCTGTTAGTTCCTCACGTTGCAAGTTTTCAATTAAAGCCACAGAAGCTGTTTCTGTATCATTTAAGTTTTTTATAATTGCAGGAACCTTTTCCCACCCTAACTTTGTTGCTGCACGGAAACGCCTTTCTCCAGCAATAATCTCGTACTTATCATCCTCATATTGCCTCACAACAATTGGCTGAATAAGTCCGTGTGTACGAATCGTTAATGCTAGTTCCTCAATACGCGCGTCATCAAAAACTGTTCGTGGTTGATAACGGTTAGGGGTAATATTTACTATCGGAATTTCTTGTATTTCTTCATATACCTTTTTATCTATTTCTTCATGGCTTTCGTCTTGTAATTCGAATTCGCTCTCTTTATCTCCAAAGCCAAATAAACGAGAAAACGTATTTTTCATACATATTCCACCACCTTTAGGCCTATTGACTATTCTCCATAAAATGTTTCCTATGAAACATTTACGTTTTCATTTATATAATTTAATCTTACGTCTAATAAGATTTATTTTTCAATAGGTAATTTATTGGGTGTTCCCGGTTTGCGTGGATATTTCTTTGGTGTCTTGCGCTTTTTCTCGATTAATAAAATATTACGTTCACTTTCTTCAAACGGTAATTGGAACGTAGACATTTCTTTTAAATCCCCGCCTAGCACCTCTAAAGCATACTTGCCATTTTCAATTTCTTCGTTTGCTGCAGCACCTTTCATTGCAATGAATGTTCCCCCCACTTTTACAAGTGGTAAACAAAGCTCACTTAATACTGAAAGACGTGCGACTGCACGTGCCATTACAATGTCGTACGCTTCACGTACACCTTCTTTTTTTCCAAATGTTTCAGCACGATCATGACAAAACGCGACGTCACTCAATTCCAACTTTTGTGCTAAATGATTTAAGAAATTAATACGTTTTTGCAATGAGTCTACAATCGTCACTTTTAAATGCGGGAAACAGATTTTTAAAGGAATACTTGGGAATCCAGCTCCTGCGCCAACATCACAAATTGAGAATGGTTTTGAAAAATCGTAATAAAAAGCAGCTGTAATGGAATCAAAAAAGTGTTTTAAATATACTTCCTCTTTTTCCGTAATAGCCGTTAAATTCATTTTTTCATTCCATTCTACTAATGTTTCGAAGTAGATTTCGAACTGCTCTAACTGTCTAGAAGAGAGGGTGATACCCTTCTCTTCTAGCATAGATTGAAATTGTTCTATGTTCATCTAACAATATCTCCTTACTATTTATTGGTTCGATACTCGCGCAATTTTTCCTTGTTCAATATACACAAGTAAAATGGAAATGTCCGCTGGATTTACGCCCGATATACGTGAAGCCTGCCCCACTGAAAGTGGACGAACATCTTTCAATTTCTGTCTAGCTTCTGATGCAAGGCTAGAAATCGCATCATAATCAATATCGACAGGAATTTTTTTACTTTCCATCTTCTTCATACGCTCTACTTGCTGTAAAGATTTTTCGATATATCCTTCGTACTTAATCTGAATTTCAACTTGTTCTGTAACTTCATCACTTAATTCTACTTCACTTGGTACTAAAAGATGGATATGCTCATATGTCATCTCTGGACGACGTAATAAGTCACTTGCACGTATTCCATCTTTCAATTCACTTCCACCAATATTGCGAATTAATTCTTGAACTTCAGGACGTGGTTTAATAATAATGCTACTTAAACGTTCCTTTTCCTGTTCAATTTGTAATTTTTTATTTGTAAATCGCTCATAGCGTTCTTCTTTAATTAATCCAATTTCATGACCAATTTCAGTTAAACGAAGATCCGCATTATCATGGCGTAATAATAGACGATACTCTGCACGAGACGTTAATAAACGATATGGTTCATTCGTCCCTTTCGTTACAAGATCATCAATTAAGACACCAATATAAGCATCCTCACGACCTAAAATAACTTCTTTTTTACCTAAAGAACGACATGCTGCATTAATTCCGGCCATAAGCCCTTGTCCTGCCGCCTCTTCGTAACCAGAAGTTCCGTTAATTTGTCCTGCTGTATATAAATTTTTAATTTTTTTCGTTTCAAGTGTTGGCCATAGTTGCGTTGGCACAATTGCATCATATTCAATTGCATAACCTGTACGCATCATTTCAACATTTTCTAGACCAGGGATTGTTCTAAGCATATCACGCTGTACGTCTTCTGGTAAGCTTGTGGATAAACCTTGTACGTACACTTCTTGTGTGTTACGTCCTTCTGGCTCTAAGAAAATTTGATGACGTGGTTTATCATTAAATCTTACTACCTTGTCTTCAATTGAAGGACAATATCTAGGACCTGTTCCCTTAATCATACCAGAATACATAGCTGAGCGATGTAGGTTTTCATCTATTAAACGATGTGTTTCCGTACTCGTATACGTTAACCAACATGGAATTTGATCCATAATAAACTTTGTCGTTTCAAAAGAGAAAGCTCGTGGCTTATCATCACCTGGCTGAATTTCTGTTTTACTGTAATCAATCGTATTACTATTTACGCGCGGAGGTGTACCTGTTTTAAATCTAACAAGATCAAATCCAAGCTCCTCTAAATGTTCCGATAAAGTAATAGATGGTTGTTGATTATTTGGACCACTCGAATATTTTAAATCTCCCATAATAATCTCACCACGTAAAAACGTTCCAGTCGTAATTACGACTGTCTTTGCTGTATATTCAGCACCAGCTTGCGTAATTACCCCTTTACATTCGCCGTCTTCAACGATTAAACGCTCTACCATTCCTTGGAACAACGTTAAGTTTGGTGTTTCTTCAATTGTTTTCTTTAATTCATGCTGGTAAGAGAACTTATCTGCTTGTGCTCGAAGTGCACGTACAGCTGGCCCTTTACCTGTATTTAACATACGCATTTGAATATGCGTTTTATCAATGTTGCGTCCCATTTCTCCGCCTAATGCATCAATTTCACGAACAACAATTCCTTTTGCTGGTCCACCAACAGAAGGGTTACATGGCATAAACGCTACCATATCTAAGTTAATTGTTAACATTAATGTTTTGGAGCCCATTCGTGCTGCCGCAAGACCAGCTTCACATCCTGCATGACCTGCACCGATTACTATGACATCGTATGAACCGGCATTGTATCCCATTGTTTATTCCTCCTAATAATCTCTATCTTTCTGAAACATCACTATATTATTTTCCTAAACAAAATTGAGAGAACAACTGGTCAATTAAGCTTTCATGAACGGTGTCACCAGTAATTTCACCAAGTATTTCCCACGTTCTTGTTAAATCAATCTGCACCATATCAATTGGAACACCATTTTCTATCGCCTCAATTGCATCTCCAATTGTTTTTCCTGCTTGTGTTAATAATCCAATATGTCTCGCGTTAGAAACATATGTTACATCTGCAGAATCAATTGTTCCTTCAAAGAATAAATCAGCGATTGCCGTTTCAAGCTCATCTATCCCCTGTTCCTCAATTAACGACGTTGTAATAATACGATTCCCCGCTGCCAATTCTATAACACGTTCCATATCAATTGCTTGCGGTAAATCTGTCTTATTTACAATAACAATGAAATCTTTTCCTTGTACGGCACGGAATAGATCTTCATCCTCATTCGTTAAAGCTTCGCTATAATTAACGACAACTAACACTAAATCAGCTTGACTCATCATTTCTTTTGAACGCTCTACACCAATTCGTTCAACAACATCTTCTGTTTCACGAATTCCGGCTGTATCTATAAGTTTAAGTGGTACACCACGCACATTAACGTACTCTTCAATAACATCACGAGTTGTTCCTGCAATATCAGTTACAATTGCCTTTTTCTCCTGAACGAGACTATTTAATAGCGATGATTTCCCAACATTAGGTCTACCGATGATTGCAGTAGCAATACCTTCACGTAAAATCTTTCCTTGCTTCGATGTTTCTAATATTTTTGCAATTTCAGCACGAACATGTGTAGCTTTCTCAATTAAAATATTATGTGTCATTTCTTCCACGTCATCATATTCCGGGTAATCTATGTTTACCTCAACATGAGCTAACGTTTCTAATATGTCCTGACGCAAACGGCCGATTAATTTAGATAATCGACCTTCCATTTGATTAATTGCTACATTCATTGCACGATCTGTTTTTGCACGGATTAAGTCCATAACAGCTTCTGCTTGTGATAAATCAATACGGCCATTTAAAAAAGCACGTTTTGTAAATTCACCAGGTTCCGCCAATCGTACTCCTTGCGCTAAAATAAGCTGCAATACTTTATTTACTGAAACAAGTCCACCATGACAGTTAATTTCTACTATATTTTCACGTGTAAAAGTCCTTGGTGCACGCATAATGGACACCATTACTTCTTCAATAACCTGATTTGTATCTAAATCAACAATATGACCATAATGAATTGTATGAGAAGGAACCTCTGTTAAATCCTTCCCTTTAAAAATACGATTAACTTTTTCAACCGCATCATCCCCACTTACTCGAACAATGGCAATTGCACCCTCTCCAAGCGCTGTGGAAATCGCGGCAATTGTATCAAATTCCATGTCCTTTCACCTCACTTGCTTATTTATCTCTATTTCAACATGATTATTTTCTTCACTAAATTATTAGAATACCATAACGAACCTATCTACAAAAGAATAATAACTCATTTTATTATGTCCTCATGTAAAAAACACTAAACTTATTCACAGTGGATAAGTTTAGTGTTTTTAGTTATCCACACCTATTTTCCCCTCAAAAAAACCGGCACTCAATTGAGTAACCGGTCACTTGGAAGATATTACAACATGTCGATGTGGTTCTTTTCCTTCAGAAGTTGTAATGATATTTTGATGATTAGATAATGCTTGGTGGATAATCTTTCGTTCAAAAGATGGCATAGGCTCCAACACAACTCTTTTTTTCGTACTTACTACTTGTTTTGCTAATCGATAAGAAAGTGCTTCTAACGTAGCTTTTCTTTTACTACGATAATTTTCCACATCTAGTGTGATACCAATGTACTGCTTCGTATTACGATTCGCCACAAGTTTTGCTAAATACTGTAAAGAATTCAAGGTGTTTCCTCTTTTCCCAATCAAAACACCTACATTTTCGCCGTAAATTGTAAATTCAACTTCGCGTCCTTTTACAATTTTACTAATCTCAGCTTCCACACCCATATCGTGAATAACATTTTTTAAATATTCTTCACATTCTTGAATTGGATCTTTCTTCAATACAACTTCTACTACTGCAGGTCGGTTTCCAAATAAGCCTAAGAAACCTCTCTTACCCTCATCGATAATATTTATATCTACTCGGTCTTTTGAAGCATTTAATTGTCTTAAAGCATCCTCTACTGCCAGCTCGACTGTATGACCTTTAGCAGTGATTATACTCACTTGCCTGATCCCTCAGCCTTACTAGCCTTAATTTCTGGCCCTTTGATAAAATACATTTGAGCAATACCAAAGATATTACCAACAACCCAGTAAAGTGATAATGCAGCTGGGAAGTTAATTGCAAAGATTAAAATCATGATAGGCATAAGCCAAATCATCATTGCCATTTGCGGGTTTTGACCAGCAGTTCCTGCCATTGCAAGCTTTTGCTGAATAAATGTTGTGATTGCCGCAACAATCGGTAAGATATAGTACGGATCTGCATGTCCCAAATCAAACCATAAGAAACTATGCTGCTTAATTTCAGCCGTTCTCATAATCGCATGATAAAAAGCGAATAGAATTGGCATTTGAATGAAGATTGGTAAACAACCGGCTAATGGATTTACACCATTTTTTTGATATAACTGCATCATTTC
>NZ_JAKUFF010000077.1:0-19006 GCF_022663305.1 Bacillus cereus group sp. BfR-BA-01408
AAAATGATGCAGCAAAGCAAACGAACGATGTTGAAGATTTAATTCAAAAAGGTGTCGATGTAGTTGTTATTAATCCAACCGATTCAGATGCTGTTGCTTCAGCAGTAAGTGCGGCAAATGCAGCGAACGTTCCTGTTATTACAGTAGACCGCGTTGCAAATTCAGGTAAGGTTGTTTCTCACATTGCATCTAATAACATCGAAGGTGGTCAAATGGCTAGTGATTACATTCGTGAATTGGTCGGCGAAGGAGCAAACGTTGCTGAGTTAGAAGGAATCCCTGGATCCTCTGCTGCTCGTGAACGTGGGAAAGGATTCCATAACGTAGCCGATAAGTCTTTAAAAGTAGTTGCTAAACAAGCGGCTGATTTTGATAGAGCAAAAGGATTATCTGTTATGGAAAACATTTTGCAAGCAAATGGTGATATTAAAGCCGTGTTTGCGCATAACGACGAGATGGCATTAGGTGCACTTGAAGCATTGAAGTCTGCTGGGAAAACAGATGTAGTCGTTGTTGGATTTGATGCAACAGAAGATGCTGTAAAAGCGGTTAACGATGGGCGTATGGCTGCAACAGTTGCTCAAAAACCGGAATTAATCGGAGAGAAGGCGATGCAAACAGCAAAAGAGATCACACAAGGTAAAAAAGTGGACAAATCTATTCCGATTGAATTAGAGCTTATTAAGAAAAATAAATAAATATAAAATGAAAATTAGGAAGGAAGAATAACAAATGAAATTCTTTATTGATACAGCAAACATTAACGAAATTAAAGAGGCAAATGCATTAGGCGTATTAGCTGGAGTAACGACAAATCCATCACTTGTAGCAAAAGAAGGCGTAGATTTCCACGAGCGCATTCGTGAAATTTGCAACGTCGTAGAAGGACCTGTAAGTGCAGAAGTAATTAGTTTAGAAGCAGATAAAATGATCGAAGAAGGAAAAGAGTTAGCGAAAATTGCTCCAAACGTTGTTGTAAAAGTTCCAATGACAACAGAAGGTTTAAAAGCAGTAAAAGCGTTCTCTGACTTAGGAATTCGTACAAACGTTACATTAGTGTTCTCAGCAGTTCAAGCATTACTTGCAGCTCGTGCTGGTGCAACATACGTTTCACCATTCTTAGGTCGCTTAGATGATATCGGTCATAACGGTATGGACTTAATTCGCCAAATCGCAGAAATCTTTGCAATTCACGGTATCGAAACAGAAATTATCGCAGCATCTGTACGTCACAGTGTTCACGTAACTGACGCAGCATTAAATGGTGCACATATTGCAACAATCCCAGCAAACGTAATTGCTTCATTAGTGAAGCACCCATTAACAGATCAAGGAATTGAGAAATTCTTAGCTGATTGGGAAAAAACACAAGAGAAATAATAGAAAATCAAGAATCCTAGTTTAATTGACTAGGATTCTTTTTTATTTAAAAGAATTTTCATGCAATTTTGCATATTGTCTTTTAAATTTTTTATATAAGCTATTTAATATATATCAAATCACTTTTTATGTTTCATATTTCGACATAAAACGGTAGAAGTTCTGACCAGAAAACTGGAGGGCATGATTCTATAACAGAAAGCTTAACGTTTATAGAATTATGCCTTTTTATATAGGGAGGGAAGAAAGTAGAGCACTTGATTTAAATGAACTTATTTATCTGAATTTTAAGTTTTATAAAAGGAGAGAAATAGAATGAGAAGAAAAGCGCCATTTAAAGTGTTATCGTCATTAGCAATTGCGGCAATTATCGGATGTACATCTGTCATGAGTGCTCCATTAGCATACGCAGAAACGCCAGCAAAAGAGAAAGAAAATGTATCTACAACACCAATTGATTACAACTTAATTCAAGAAGATCGTTTAGCGGAAGCGTTGAAAGAAAGAGGAACAATTAATCCAGCATCTTCTAAGGAAGAGACGAAAAAAGCTGTAGAGAAATATATTGAAAAGAAACAAGGGGATCAGGCAAATAAAGAAATTTTCCCAGCCGATACTGCTAAAGAGGCATCTGATTTCGTGAAAAAAGTAAAAGAGAAAAAAATGGAAGAAAAGGAGAAAGTAAAGAAACCTGAAAAAAATGTTAGCCCTGAGCAAAAGCCTGAACCAAATAAAAAACAATTGAATGGGCAAGTTCCAACATCTAAAGCAAAGCAAGCGCCGTATAAGGGATCTGTTCGAACAGATAAGGTATTAGTATTACTCGTTGAATTTAGTGATTATAAACATAATAATATTGATCAAACGCCAGGGTATATGTATTCGAAGGACTTTAGTAGAGAGCATTATCAAAAGATGTTATTTGGTAATGAACCATACACGTTATTTGATGGTTCGAAAGTAAAAACATTTAAACAATATTACGAAGAGCAGTCTGGTGGTAGTTATACGACAGATGGATATGTAACGGAGTGGCTAACTGTTCCAGGAAAAGCATCTGACTACGGTGCGGATGGTAGTAGTGGTCACGATAATAAAGGACCAAAAGGCGCACGTGATTTAGTGAAAGAAGCTTTACATGCAGCTGCTGAGAAAGGGTTAGATTTATCTCAATTTGATCAGTTTGATAGATATGATACAAATGGTGATGGGAATCAAAATGAGCCTGACGGTGTAATTGATCATTTAATGGTAATCCATGCAGGTGTTGGTCAAGAAGCTGGTGGTGGTAAATTAGGCGATGATGCCATTTGGTCACATCGTTCAAAATTAGCAATAGATCCAGTAGCAATTGAAGGGACAAAATCAAAGGTAGATTACTTTGGTGGCAAAGTAGCAGCACATGATTACACAATTGAACCAGAAGATGGAGCAGTAGGTGTATTTGCGCATGAATTTGGACATGACCTTGGCTTACCAGATGAATACGATACGAAATATACTGGAACTGGTTCACCTGTCGAAGCTTGGTCACTCATGAGTGGGGGAAGTTGGACAGGGAAAATTGCAGGAACAGAGCCAACTAGTTTCTCACCACAAAATAAAGATTTCTTACAAAAGAATATGGGTGGCAACTGGGCAAAAATTTTGGAAGTAGATTACGATAACATTAAGCGTGGTGTAGGAGTTCCTACATATATCGATCAAAGTGTTACAAAATCAAATCGTCCAGGCGTTGTACGTGTTAACTTACCAGGTAAAAGTGTCGAAACGATTAAGCCGGAGTTTGGAAAGCATGCATATTACAGTACAAGAGGAGATGATATGCATACAACACTAGAAACACCATTCTTTGATTTAACAAAAGGAACAAATGCAAAATTCGATTATAAAGCAAATTATGAGTTAGAAGCAGAGTGCGATTTTGTCGAAGTACATGCAGTAACAGAAGATGGAACGAAAACATTAATTGATAGACTTGGAGAAAAAGTAGTCCAAGGAGATAAAGATACAACAGATGGGAAATGGATAGATAAATCATATGATTTAAGTCAATTTAAAGGAAAAAAAGTGAAACTGCAATTCGATTATATTACAGATCCAGCTGTAACATATAAAGGTTTCGCGATGGATAATGTAAATGTAACTGTTGATGGACAAGTAGTATTTTCTGATGATGCAGAAGGAACACCTAACATGCAGTTAAATGGATTCGTTGTTTCTGATGGAACAGAGAAAAAAGCTCATTATTACTACTTAGAGTGGAGAAACTATGCAGGATCAGATAATGGATTAAAAGCAGGAAAAGGTCCAGTGTATAATACAGGTCTTGTCGTTTGGTACGCAGATGATAGCTTTAAAGATAACTGGGTTGGGGAGCATCCAGGTGAAGGCTTCCTTGGTGTTGTAGATTCGCATCCAGAGGCACTTGTTGGCAATTTAAACGGAAAACCAACTTACGGTAATACAGGTATGCAAATTGCAGACGCAGCATTTTCATTTGATCAAACACCAGCATGGAGTGTAAATTCATTAACACGTGGACAGTTTAACTATTCTGGATTACAAGGTGTTACAACTTTTGATGATTCAAAAGTATATAGTAATAAACAAATTGCAGACGCAGGAAGAAAAGTTCCGAATCTTGGACTTAAATTCCAAGTTGTTGGACAGGCAGAGGATAAATCAGCAGGCGCTGTTTGGATTAAACGTTAATAACAGAAAAGCACATTCTTCATATGAGGAATGTGCTTTTGAATTTGTACAGTAAGTTATTATTTTAGCTTATGTAATACAAGTGTCTGTTTATATGTAGTGTATCAAATTATGTAGAGAAAGGAAATATTTCCGAGGAAATTGTCGAAGTATCGTTGGTATTGATACACTTTTTTTGTAAAAGAAGAAATGTAGTATTGCCTTTACCATTCAATTTATTTACATTGTTACTTAGCTACACACAAAAGTAATATATTCGGCCAAAAAAAGACAATGATGGAATTATCCTATCATTGTCTTTTTTACTTTGCCTTTGTTTTTTATTTTGCTTCTGACATAAATCATTCCGGCAAATGTTAATAAGAATGCAGTTCCAATAACGAAGCTGGCGCTAGGGGATGCCCCGATTGCTCCAACTGTAAAGGATCCAGCAACAACTCCTAATGAGAAGAAAGCATAAAACAATCCAAATGCTTTTCCGCGTTTATCATCTGTCGTATTTTCAACAAGTAATGCATTTATCGATGGGAAAAGGATAGCGAATCCAATGCCATAAATCATCATAACGATAAAGAGCATGCCTTTTGTTGCAAATAATCCAAGTAAAGATAATGCTAATGCCATTACTGCAATACCAATTAGCATTAGTTTTGAACGATTAAATCGATCGTAAATACGATTTGTTGGTAGTAAGAAGAAGAGGATAGCGGTAATACCGAATACACTTAACATCATGCCTGTTGTAGATGCTTTAAGCGCTAATGCCTCAACTTTCACTGGTAACATATAAGTGACAATTCCTTGTGAAAACATGAGTGTGAAAGCACCAATATATGCCTGTAATAACGGTTCTGATTTCAATAGTTCAAACATATCTTCTTTATTCATCATTTGTGTTCTTGAAGTATCTTTTCTTGATACGTTATTTGGTAAGAAGAAGAGAGATACGATTGTACCAAGAACCATTAAAATAGAAATGGTAATGAACACCCACTCTATACCAGCAGTTGCTTTCATAATCCCGCTGAAGGCAGGTCCTACAATTGCCGCTGTTCCAACAGCAGCACCAGATAGGGCCATTGCCTTACCTTGTCTTGCTGAATTTGTTTGTTTTGATAAAAACGTAAAGGCAGCAGGAATTAAAAATCCGTCACTAAACCCATGCATAAAGCGAACAACTAATAGTTGTTCACCACTTTGAACAACGGTGTATAACAAGACTATGAAACTCGTGAGTCCCATGCTTATATAAAGTATTTTTTTTGCACCAAATTTATCGACAGCAGCGCCAGCAATAATATTACCAATCATATTAGCAAATGAGTACATGCCGACAACTAGCCCAATAATAAGAGGGGATCCTCCAAGACTTTGAGCGAACGTACTCATAATAGGTAATTGTGAAAATGTATCTAGAAACGCTACGATAACAATAAAGTAAATAAAATATTTCAAGCGATATTCACCTCTCCTATGCTATTATGGCATAATGCTAATTTCAACCGCAATGAAATTGAGTTAACAGATGTGGAAAAAAGTACAAAGTGACAAAATATTGAACGTTATTTGTTAAAATTTAGTGGAAATGAGATTGTTTTTTTGAAATATATGGATAGAAGTATTATAATAGATTTGTAAACTTCACCAGGCTAAGTATATACATAGAGAGGGATGTATAAAATGAAAGCATTACTTTGGCATAATCAACGTGATGTAAGAGTAGAAGAAGTACCAGAACCAACTGTAAAACCAGGAGCAGTTAAGATTAAAGTGAAATGGTGTGGTATCTGCGGGACAGACCTGCATGAATATTTAGCAGGACCTATTTTTATTCCAAAAGAAGAGCATCCATTAACACATGTAAAAGCACCGGTTATTTTAGGTCATGAGTTTAGCGGTGAGGTAGTTGAAATCGGTGAAGGCGTTACATCTCATAAAGTGGGAGACCGCGTCGTTGTAGAACCAATTTATTCTTGTGGTAAATGTGAAGCTTGTAAACATGGACATTACAATGTTTGTGAACAACTTGTTTTCCACGGTCTTGGCGGAGAAGGCGGCGGTTTCTCTGAATATACAGTAGTACCAGAAGATATGGTTCACCATATTCCAGATGAAATGACGTATGAACAAGGTGCACTTGTAGAACCAGCAGCTGTAGCAGTTCATGCAGTACGTCAAAGTAAATTAAAAGAAGGGGAAGCTGTAGCAGTATTTGGTTGTGGTCCAATTGGACTTCTTGTTATCCAAGCAGCTAAAGCAGCAGGAGCAACTCCTGTTATTGCAGTCGAGCTTTCTAAAGAACGTCAAGAGTTAGCAAAATTAGCAGGTGCGGATTACGTATTAAATCCAGCTACTCAAGATGTATTAGCAGAAATTCGTAACTTAACAAATGGTTTAGGTGTAAATGTGAGCTTTGAAGTAACAGGTGTTGAAGTAGTACTTCGTCAAGCAATTGAAAGTACAAGTTTCGAAGGACAAACTGTAATTGTTAGTGTATGGGAAAAAGACGCAACAATTACTCCAAACAATCTTGTACTAAAAGAAAAAGAAGTGGTTGGTATTTTAGGATACCGTCATATCTTCCCAGCTGTTATTAAATTAATTAGCTCTGGCCAAATTCAAGCAGAGAAATTAATTACGAAAAAAATCACAGTGGATCAAGTTGTTGAAGAAGGATTTGAAGCACTTGTAAAAGATAAAACACAAGTGAAAATTCTTGTTTCACCTAAATAATATAGAATAGTAAAAAGTAGCTCTTTTCTAGAAATAGAAGAGGGCTACTTTTTTTCTGTACAGAAAGGTGATAGACTTTCCTGTAACTACAGGTATTTTGTTTGGAAGGGGAAGTCTAATGCTTTCATTTATGTTGACATTGAAACGGATGCTAAAAGCTTGTTTACGAGCGTGGAAAGATAAAGAATTTCAAGTATTATTCGTATTAACATTTTTAACATTAATGTCTGGTACAATTTTTTATAGTACAGTTGAAGGATTACGTCCTCTTGACGCTTTATATTTTAGTGTGGTCACGTTGACGACTGTCGGTGATGCGAATTTTAGTCCGCAAACTGATTTTGGAAAGATATTTACAATCTTATACATATTTATTGGAATTGGATTAGTGTTTGGATTTATTCATAAGTTGGCAGTTAATGTCCAACTGCCAAGTATATTATCGAATAGAAAAAAAGAGTAAAGCATGTGTATGCTTTACTCTTTTTTTACATTAGTTTAGATAAGCCTTAATAATAGTTTATTAAAATGAAAGTGCATTCATTCATTATATTCACTATGTATAAAGTTATAATGATATGAACATTTGCATATTTTAATTTAGTGATAGAAATTTCGTGAAAGGTGGGATATTCTAGTCATAGGTTAACCGGACGACATCATAGGATCCTAACAAAAAGTTTACAATAATTCGATTATAAAATGGAGGATTTCAGATGAAAAAGAAAGTACTTGCTTTAGCAGCAGCTATTACAGTAGTAGCTCCTTTACAAAGCGTTGCATTTGCTCATGAAAATGATGGGGGAAGTAAAATAAAAATAGTTCACCGCTGGTCTGCTGAAGATAAACATAAAGAAGGTGTAAATTCTCATTTATGGATTGTAAACCGTGCGATTGATATTATGTCTCGCAATACAACACTTGTAAAACAAGATCGAGTTGCACAATTAAATGAATGGCGTACGGAGTTAGAGAACGGTATTTATGCTGCTGACTATGAAAATCCTTATTATGATAATAGCACATTTGCTTCACATTTCTATGATCCAGACAATGGAAAAACATATATTCCATTTGCAAAGCAGGCAAAAGAAACTGGCGCTAAATATTTTAAATTAGCTGGTGAATCATACAAAAATAAAGATATGAAACAAGCATTCTTCTATTTAGGATTATCTCTTCATTATTTAGGAGATGTAAACCAACCGATGCATGCGGCAAACTTTACAAATCTTTCATATCCACAAGGATTCCATTCTAAATATGAAAACTTTGTAGATACGATAAAAGATAATTATAAAGTAACGGATGGAAATGGATATTGGAACTGGAAAGGTACAAATCCAGAAGAGTGGATTCATGGAGCGGCAGTAGTAGCGAAACAAGATTACTCTGGAATTGTAAATGATAATACGAAAGATTGGTTCGTAAAAGCAGCTGTGTCACAAGAATATGCAGATAAATGGCGCGCTGAAGTTACACCAATGACAGGTAAGCGATTAATGGATGCACAACGTGTTACTGCTGGATACATTCAGCTTTGGTTTGATACGTACGGAGATCGTTAAGTATTTAAAAAAGGTCAAATCTCACAATAGAGTATTTGACCTTTTTATTACTATACAAATGGAGGTATGGAACGTGAAAGGTAAATTGCTAAAAGGTGTACTTAGCTTTGGGATTGGTTTAGGAGTTTTATACGGAGGTTCTTCAGTGCAAGCAGATACGTCTACAGATCAAAACAACACTTTGAAAGTGATGACGCACAACGTGTATATGCTATCAACTAACTTATATCCGAACTGGGGACAAAGTCAGCGTGCCGATTTAATTGGGGCGGCAGATTATATTAAGAATCAGGATGTAGTTATATTAAATGAAGTGTTCGATAATAGCGCATCAGATCGTTTGTTAGGGAATTTGAAGAAAGAATATCCAAATCAAACAGCAGTATTAGGTCGTAGTAATGGAAATGAATGGGATAAAACGTTAGGTAGCTATTCATCTTCAACGCCTGAAGATGGAGGCGTTGCAATCGTGAGTAAATGGCCGATCGTTGAAAAGATTCAATATGTATTTGCAAAAGGATGCGGACCAGATAATTTATCAAATAAAGGGTTTGTATACACGAAAATTAAGAAAAATGATCGTTTCGTTCATGTGATTGGGACACACTTGCAGGCTGAAGATAGTATGTGTGGAAAAACTTCACCTGCATCTGTACGTACAAACCAGCTAAAAGAAATTCAAGATTTTATTAAAAATAAGAATATACCAAATGACGAGTACGTTCTATTTGGTGGTGATATGAACGTGAATAAAATAAATGCAGAGAACAATAGTGACTCAGAGTACGCATCCATGTTTAAAACATTGCATGCGTCAATTCCATCTTATACGGGACATACAGCAACTTGGGATGCAACGACAAACAGTATTGCAAAATATAATTTCCCTGATAGTCCTGCCGAGTATTTAGATTATATTATTGCAAGTAAGGACCATGCGAATCCATCATTTATAGAGAATAAAGTATTACAACCAAAATCTCCACAGTGGACTGTTACATCATGGCTCAAAAAATATACGTATGATGATTATTCTGATCATTATCCAGTAGCAGCAACTATTTCTATGAAGTAGTCCTAAAAAAGTTTCTTCTTAAATAGGAAGAAACTTTTTTTATTTTGTAGAGGAGATTCCAACTTTCTTTCCAATATGTATAAGACATATAGAGAAGAGGAGAGAAAAAGTGTGGATCGAGGAATTTTTAAAGAAGTTCCATTACCTTGTGCATTTTTGGATGAAGTAGCTTTAGATAGAAATATTCAATTGATTATAGAATTAAGTGGAAATAAGAAGATTCGTATAGCGAGTAAATCGTTACGTTCTGTTCCGGTTATGCAAAAGATTCTAGCTGCAAATGATCGTTTTCAAGGTATTATGTGTTTTTCACCTAGGGAAGTTTTGTTTTTAATTGAACAAGGATTCAATGATTTATTGCTCGGATATCCTGCTTATGATGATAGAGCGTTACATGAAATAAGTTTGCTAACAAAGCAAGGACTCATTATAACTTGTATGGTGGATTGTGAAGATCATATTGTTTATTTAGAAAAAATTGCTGAGAAGTCTAAAGGATGTTTTCGTGTTTGCTTAGATATTGATATGAGTAGTCGTTTTTTAAATTTTCATTTTGGGGTCAAAAGATCACCGGTAAGAGATGTGCAAGGTGCTTTGAAAATAGTAAAAAGGTTGAAAGAATCATCATTTTTAATACTAGATGGTGTAATGGGATATGAAGCCCAAATTGCTGGGGTAGGAGATCACATACCGAATCAACGAGTAAAAAGTAAAGTGATTTCATATTTAAAGAAGAAATCAGTGTTAGAAGTTAAAGCAAGAAGAGGACATATCGTAAAAGAAATACAAAATCTAGGTATTGAATTAAGGTTTGTAAATGGAGGAGGCACAGGAAGTATAAAAACAACTGAGCAAGATCATTCAGTTTCAGAGATTACAATAGGTTCTGCTTTCTATGCCCCGAAGCTGTTTGATTATTATAAAGAAGTACAACTTCAGCCAGCTGTCGGATTTGCTTTGCCAGTTGTGCGTAAACCAGCTCCAACAATTTACACTTGTCTAGGTGGTGGATATATTGCCTCAGGCGCAATTGGGAAGGATAAAGAACCTGAGATTTGGAGGCCAAATGGTGCCAAACTATTAGCTTTAGAAGGTGCTGGTGAGGTACAAACACCGATTTTTTATAACGGTGAGGAACGAGTAGAGATAGGAGATTCTATCTTGTTTCGCCATAGTAAAGCTGGAGAATTATGTGAGCGGTTTCCGTTTTTATATCGTGTGAAAGAGGGAGAGATTGTTGGGGAGTATTCAACATATCGGGGGGATGGCCAATGCTTTCTATAAAGGGACAAAAATGGAGAAATTGGACAGGGAATGTAGAAGGAACACCGCATTATACGATGTATCCAGAAAGTATACAAGATGTAGTAGAAGTTGTAGAGCTTGCACGAAAAGAAGGGAAGAAAATTCGCGTTGTCGGTTCAGGACACTCGTTTACCCCTCTTGTGCAGACGGAAGAAATTTTAGTCTCTTTAGATGAATTGAAGGGTATTGTGAATGTTGATGCGGAGAAGATGGTTGCCGAAGTATGGGCAGGAACAAAGTTACATGAGCTAGGGAAGTTACTTGAGGAAAAAGGTTATGCGCAAGAAAATTTAGGGGATATTGATTCGCAATCTATTGCAGGAGCGATTAGTACAGGGACTCATGGCACGGGGATTACCTTTGGAAGTTTATCAACACAAGTTATAGAGATTACCGCAGTTTTATCTACAGGTGAGAGTATAGTTTGTTCACAAACGGAGAATGTACAATATTGGAGAGCTTTTCAGTTGTCTCTTGGAATGTTAGGTATCATTGTAAAAATAAAATTGAAGGTTATTCCAGCTTATTCACTCGTTTATAAAAGTGAAAAACAGTCATTATCTACTGTAATGAACAAGCTAGAAGAATATAAGAAGAATCGCCATTTTGAATTTTTCGTTTTTCCTTATTCAGATGAAGTGCAAGTGAAAATTACAAACGAAACAACGGGTAAAAAAAGTGATTTGAAATGGCATAAACTAAAGGTAGAGTTACTTGAAAATAAGATGTTCTCTTTGTTATCTAAAGGATGTAAATGGTTTCCTTCTATAAGTAAAGGAGTAAGTCGATTATCGGCTAAAGCTGTACCGAATACAAAAATAATTGGTCCGAGTTATGAAGTATTTGCTACATCGCGTGCGGTTCCATTTTATGAAATGGAGTATAGTGTTCCTTCAAAGTATATGCAGGCCGTTGTAGAAGAAATTTCAAACCTTATTGAAAAGAAAAAGTATAAAGTACACTTCCCAATTGAATGCCGTTATGTGAAAAGGGATGACATATGGCTCAGTCCAGCGTATGGAAGAGATTCTGCGTATATAGCTGTTCATATGTATAAAGGTATGAAGTATGCTGCTTATTTTGGTGAGGTGGAGAAAATTTTTCTAAAATATGAAGGACGCCCGCATTGGGGGAAAATGCATACGTTAACGTATGAAAAATTACAAAATATATATCCAGAATTGCATTCGTTTCTAAAGGTGAGGAAATTATTAGATGAAGCAGAAATGTTTTCAAACCCTTACACAGAAAAGTTATTTACGATTATGAAAAAAAGCTGACAAAGTATTACTTGTCAGCTTTTTTTAGTACGATCGCATTTCTTGTTTGACTAATTCGCTCGTAAAATAGTAACTTATCACGACTAAATACATGTAATAAAACATGAATAATAAATAGACCGTTAATTACGAGTTGGAATAATAATATAACTACTAATACTAAAGGTTCTTTAAGATTTAAGATAGAGCTACTAGAAAGAATATAATTGATTCCACCTAAAACGAAATAGAATATACCATAACGGATGAATAGTTCCTTCAACGTAATACGATCTGATTTTCCTTTCACGTAAATACGAAGCAACGCTTTACCAATTGTCTTTCCATTCGTAAAGTATGGAATGATAATAAAGTAAATAAAGATCGAACACGTTATGAAAATGAGTTCGTATATGTTCGTGTAAGATTGAATATTAGAAATAAAGAAAGAATTTCCTTTGTTTTTAATGACAGGTACAACGATGGATAAGAAAATCCAATCAATTTGCATCGCGATAAAGCGACGAACGAATCCAACTGGTTTCGTTTCCAAATCAATATGACTATCTAATTCGTTTGCTTTCGGAAGGAAGTACGTAAATATTGGTGCAATGATAAAGCCGATTACGCCGCCTAATGTATTTAAAAACAGATCGTCTATATCAAATAAGCGGTACGCACAATTGTATATACCGTATAGTCCAGTCACTTGTGTTAGCTCGAAAAAGAGTGAAAGACAAAAAGAAATACAAATTGTTTGTGAGAAACTACGTCGGAAATAATAACGTAAGTAAATACCGAATGGAACGGTTAATAGAACGTTAAATGCTACTTGTAAAAACGCAGATTCTTTTAATAGGTAGAAATAAGTAGCTGGTTTCGTTAAAATTGCCGAAGTATGATTACTAATTTCTTGTATGAAATAAAATGGTGATAGTTGCATGTGCTGCGTATTAGCCGGTTGTAGGCTACAAGTATCATATGTTTGTGGTAACGGCAAAATCACAAGAAAATAGGCATTTAATAAGTAAAGTAATAATGAGTACAAAATAAATGAACGCCATTTATTTAAATAACCGTACTTTCGGTAGTTAAATATTAAAAAAGGTATTAAGAGGAACATTGCTAAAATAGGAAATAAAATAAATGCTGTTTTTATTGGAAATATATATGCAGTCAAAATGAAGCTCCTTTCAATGAAAATTCGTTTATCATTATAACGTTAAAAGAACCTTAAAACAAAATTAAAATATTTCGAAATAGAAAAAATTACAAATTTCAATGGAATTAAGTTATACTAAATTTAATATAATGATATTATGATTATTATAAGTTGAGAGAGGGTACAAAATATGCGATATGAGCTTTTTTCTGTAAGTGGGGATCATATTACAACTTTTGAAAGTGCATGGCGTTTTCAAGAGGGAGAACAGATTTTTGTTCATGATGATCAAATAAAACGAAATTTTATTATTATCCGCCTAACGCATGATGTATTTCAACAAAATAAACATGTTATTCGTTTGTATTGTCAAGAAAAGAAAGTATATGCATAAAAAAACGAGTCGTTCTAGTGTAATAGAATGACTCGCTTTTTGATTTGTAAGTTTCACCTTATAAGAAAATAAGAGTAAGTACACCTACGATAATGCAATAGAAAGAGAAATATTTTAAATTTCCTTTTGCCATAATGTTCATAAACCATTTTAATGAAATATACGTCATGATAAATGTTGCGATAAATGCAACGATATATGGTACGAATAGTGTATCTAGATTTGGATCTTTTGCAATGTCTGTAATACTTAGTAATAAACCACCTAAGCTAACAGGGATATATAGTAAGAATGAGAAACGAAGAGCCGTTTCTTGCTTCATACCAAGTAACATCGCTGCTACGATTGTTGCACCTGATCGGCTTATTCCAGGAATTAGTGCGCAAGCTTGTGCTAATCCGACGATAATTGCGTCTTTCATAGAAAGATCGCCATCATTTTTACGTCCACGCAAGTTTCTAATAATCCAAAGTCCGACAGCGGTAATAAGAAGGGAAATCCCAACCATTTTCACACCTTTTAAGTACTGATCGATGTAATCTTTAAATAAAACACCAATAACACCTGCTGGAATGGTCGCAATAACAAGGTAAATAATAAAGAAGAAATCTGATTTTGCATCTTCTGCTCTTGTAAATATATAAGATAGACCATTCTTTGTTAGACGAATTAAATCATTTCTATAAATAAGTAATACAGCTAATAATGAAGCTGAATTAACAAGTAGTTCAAAGCTAAACCCCTCTATTTTTAGTCCTAGCAAATGCTGTGCCAAAACGAGGTGACCGCTTGAAGAAATCGGAATCGGTTCTGTTAGTCCTTGGAACAGACCAAGAATTAAATATTTTAAAATGTAGTAAAATTGTTCCATAATAACCTCCTTGTTTAATAGTCGAAAGAAACAACTTGTCCATTATAACAAAGATACGGCTCAATATTGAGAAGAAATAAATATTCGAAATATAATAAAAATCCCTTATAACAGTATAAGGGATTTTTACTATTAATGAGAAACTACTGTTTCTTCAAGACTTTTTGTTAATTGAACATCGACTTTCTCAGCATCATGAATGTGATTCATAATAGTAGTATTTAACTTTTGGAACATTTGTTGTGTATTAGCGAATTCTCGTAATATATCATCATTACAAGTCTTTTGGTTTTCAATAGCTTTAATAACATTTGTAGCGCCGTTTTGTAACGTTTGAATCATAATTAAAATATTTTCGATTCTAGCGTTTGTATCGGCACTCATTTCTACACCTTCATCGACTAAATGCAAATTATCTTTTGTATTATCGTATGCTTTTTCAATTTCTTCTTGAATTTTTTTCGTTAAGTTGCCGATGTTTTTTGTACTTTCAGCGGTACTTTCTGCTAGTTTTCTTACTTCATTGGCAACGACAGCGAATCCTTTACCGTGCTCTCCAGCACGAGCAGCTTCAATACTTGCATTTAAAGCAAGTAAATTTGTTTGTGCTGCAATGTTTTGGATGACTTCTACAATTTGCTCAATTTCTTTTGAGCGTTCACTTAAATGATTCATACTATTAGACGTGCGCTGGGATTGTTCACCTAATTTATTAATTACAATAAGTAAACGATGAACAGATTCTTTTCCTTCGTTAGAACAATCAATAATTTCTTCAATAGATTGAATTAAGCTTTGTTCTTTTTGTAGCATTTCGTTATTCAATTCATTGGAATGTGTAGTACGTGTTGAAACATTTTCGAAACATGAGCTTAATTGTTGAACTAAATTTTGAAGTGTATTGTGCTGGTTATTTACAAGTTGATGCTCTTGAACAACGCTTTGTACACGATCGTGGATAGAAGAAATAGTCTCTTGTTGTTCAATATCCTTTTGTTTTAATTCTGCTTCTAGTTCTTGTATACGACTTTCTAATTGATCAATTTTATGTTGGAGTGATTTCTTTTGAGTAAACATAGATTTATTTCAACCGCCTTTAGAAGTTATATTTTCTCTATATTTGGATTTTAGCATCTTTTATAATTTTTAAATATAGGAATTGTTAAATATTTAAGAATCTATTACATTTTATGCATAATTCCCTTTTTTTCGTCATGAAAAATAAACTGTATTTAATGGTATTGTAAACAAACTGTAAAATAAATCATGTATAACTGTATAAGAAGGGAGTCGGATTATGAACTATTTTAAGCGAATCAGTAGTCTAGTATTAGCAGGAATTATAAGTCTTTCTAGTACAGTCGCTGTTAAAGCAGAGTCAAACGACGAGAAACTTAACAACATGCAACAGCAATTGCAGCAAAACGATGCAGAAATGCAAAAGAAAGAGCAAGAGAAGCAAGCTGTTAGTAAAGAAATTCAAGGTATCGAAAACGAACTACATAATTTAAATAATACAATTGCAAAAAATAAAGAGGATCAAGCTGCTATTCAACGTAAAATTGATGAAACACATAAGCAGATTGAGCAAAAAAAGGAAGAAATTGTCGTTTTAGAGGATAAAGTCCTTGCTCGTAAGGATATTATGAGAAAACGTATGGTTTCTGTTCAAAACAGTTCAAATACAAGTTTAGTAGTAGAAGTTGTAGTAGAGTCAAAAAACTTTGCTGATTTCCTACAACGTATGAACGCAGTTTCTACTATTTTAGAAGCTGATAAAGAAATTTTACGTCTACAAGAACAAGATCTTCGTCAAATTGAAGAAGATAAGAAAACAATTGACGAGAAAGAAGCATCTTTAGTAGTAGACAAACAAAAATTAGCAAAAGCACAAGCTGAACTGCAAGATAACTTGAAAAAGCGTCAAGATAACTTACAAACAGTTCAAGCTAAATATAACCAGATTGCAAGCCAACTTAATTTAGCAGCAGAAGAAAAAGCTAAAATTGAGTCAAATATGAAGGCAGTACAAGAAACAATTGCTCGTGAACAAGAAGCAGCAAGAATTGCAGCGGAAGAGCGTGCGAAAGCAGAAGCGGCTGCAAAGGCTGAGCAAGAAGCTTTAGCGAAAGCACAAGCAGAAATTGCTGAAAAGCAAAAGCAAGAGAAAGCTAGTAAACCAGCTGAACCAGTTGCTAATAATAATTCGAAGGTAGAACCTCCACAACCTGAACCATCTCCTAAGCCAACTGCTGGTGGGAAAGAAATTTATGTAGAAGCTACAGCTTATACAGCTGATCCAGCGGAAAATGGTTATGCGCCAGGTCAACAAGTATTTTCTGCATGGGGACACTATAACTTAACTGCAAATCCAGGAATGAAATTAATTGCTGTAGATCCAAAAGTTATTCCATTAGGTAAAACTGTAAATGTTGAAGGTTATGGAGTCGCAATTGCAGCAGATACTGGTGGAGCGATTAAAGGTAACAGAATTGATGTGTTAATGCCGGATAAAGGGTCTTCTAGTCAATGGGGAAGAAAAATCGTTAAAGTTACCATTTTAAACTAACACGTAATCCAACTTTACAATATGTAAAGTTGGATTTTTTTGTAAAAATAATGTTAAGTTGAGTTTACATTTTGTTAAGGATAGCATACAATGGTGGTGAGAGGTGGTAAATTTGACCATTTTAAATAGAGTGAAGGAATTAAGAGCTCGGTTTAATTTTTCGCAAAGTGTATTAGCAGAAAAGGTTGGAGTGACGAGACAAACAATCGCCGCTATTGAAAAAGGGGATTATGTTCCTTCTTTGTTATTAGCGCTTACGATTTGCGATGTATTCGAGCTCAAGATGGAAGATGTGTTTGTTTTAAATAAGGAGGGGGAAGAGGATGAATAGAATTGTTGCTTCGTATATTATAAATTTATTTTACAGTGTATTGGCATGCTGGGCATTCGTAGAGTTTTATGATTTTTATATACAGTTTGCTGATATTATTAAAAATGAAAGTTTACCATCTAAAATAACAATGAGTTTGACGCCTGTTGTATTAATATTTATTGTAGCTATCATATTAGCGTATTTTAAAAGATTGCATAAAAAGAAATATAACAAATCATCATTGCGATTATATCCTTTATTATTTCCCCAAGAGGATGAACGGGAGAAGGATATTACAGATAAAGCATGCCGCACAACATTTGTATCATTATGGTTTGTATTACCTTGTGCACTAGGGTTATTAATATTTACACCTGTAGCAAATTTATATATTTCGGCATACCCTTTATATGTTGTGTATTTGATTTATTTAATTCAAATGACAGTATTCCACATATCTCTATACAGAAATAAATTAGCTTAAAAAGAAACCTTCTTGCCAATGCAAGAAGGTTTCTTTTTAGCTTATACTTGTACATATAGCAATATTATCTTATCATTTTATATAGAGTAAGATTTTGTAAGGGAAAGGAATTGTATATGAATAAGCAAAGAATTTATAGTATAGTAGCAATCCTCCTATTTGTTGTAGGTGGTGTATTAATCGGCAAGCCATTTTATGATGGATATCAAGCTGAAAAGAAACAGACTGAAAATGTACAGGCTGTCCAAAAGATGGATTATGAAAAACATGAGACGGAATTTGTAGATGCTTCGAAAATTAATCAACCAGATTTGGCAGAAGTAGCGAACGCATCTTTAGATAAGAAACAAGTAATTGGTCGTATTTCGATTCCAAGTGTTTCATTAGAACTTCCTGTTTTAAAGTCTTCTACTGAGAAAAACCTATTATCAGGTGCAGCAACAGTAAAAGAAAATCAAGTGATGGGAAAAGGGAATTATGCATTAGCAGGACATAACATGTCTAAAAAAGGTGTTTTATTTAGTGATATAGCTTCTCTAAAAAAAGGCGATAAAATTTATTTGTATGATAATGAAAACGAATATGAATATGCGGTTACTGGTGTATCTGAAGTAACTCCTGATAAGTGGGAAGTTGTTGAAGATCATGGGAAAGATGAGATAACGCTAATTACATGTGTATCAGTGAAAGATAATTCTAAACGTTACGTTGTTGCTGGTGATTTAGTAGGAACGAAGGCGAAGAAATAAAAAAGAAGGTCAACTCTCTAAAGAGTTGACCTTCTTTTTTACTAATGTTGAGAAATAATAGAATATTTTAGTTGGTATTTAAGTATTTTTCTATTTATGTATAATAAAGTTAGAATTCAAAATTTTGGGAGGAACAAGAGTGAAACAACAGGTGAAGAAACTTCTTTTAACAACAAGTGTAGCGTTATTGGTAGCTCCAATTTCAGCCTATGCGCATCCAGGACGTACAGATGCTAATGGGGGACATACGTGTCGTACAAATTGTGAAAAATGGGGATTGCAGTACGGGGAATATCATTATCACAATAAGCCAGCTTCTAGTAGTGGTGCAACAAGTCCAGCTCCTAGTCAAAATAATAATGGTGCTGTAGAAGCTGAAAGACAAGCGGAAGCGCAGCGTAAAGCTGAAGAAGAGAGACAGCGTGTAGC
>NZ_JAKUFF010000078.1:0-18755 GCF_022663305.1 Bacillus cereus group sp. BfR-BA-01408
CCGCAGTAGCTCAGTGGTAGAGCTATCGGCTGTTAACCGATCGGTCGTAGGTTCGAGTCCTACCTGCGGAGCCATGGCCCGTTGGTCAAGTGGTTAAGACACCGCCCTTTCACGGCGGTAACACGGGTTCGAATCCCGTACGGGTCATAAAAAAAAGAGTCAGCAATATGCTGACTCTTTTTTATTGTGCGTTCATTCTCCTTTATCAACTGATTTTCCTGAAATAAATAAAGGGATTTAGGAAAAGCTATGGTATGTATAAAAAGGAGGAGATACAAATGACACGAGTGAGAGACTTGATGAGCACTCATATTGTACAGTGTACACCGTTAGACAATGTATATGAAGCTGCTGTAAAGATGAAAGAAGAATCGATTGGATTGATTCCGGTTGTTGAAAATGAACAAGTTGTTGGTCTTGTTACGGACCGGGATTTAGTTGTTCGAGGGATTGCTGAAAAACATCCTGGATCTAATAAAATTACAAATGTAATGACAACAAACATTGTTTCAGTTTCTCCAGATGATCCTATTGAAAAGGCTACAGAGTTAATGGCGCAGTATCAAATTAGACGATTGCCAGTAGTTGAGAGTGGTCAACTCGTTGGGATGTTAGCACTAGGAGATTTAGCTATAAAAGAATCGGCAGATGATCAAGCCGGATTTGCTTTAAGTGAAATATCAGAGCATACGGAATGAAGAAAGACTTTACTTAGTGGAATACGTTACGTATAAAAATCAGATGCATTATTCTAGTATATAGGATTAAACAAATATGTTAGCATGATGCATCTGATACATTATATAATAAGTACATAGTTATTAATTTCGACAGTTTATTTAAATTTGTCATTCCTAATTATAAATAAGAGAAAAAATGATATACTGATAGATATAAGTATTATGATTGATTTCGAATATAACAATATTTATTGTTAATGATGTGATAATGGATTAATATTTCCTATGTAGACAAAAGGGAAGGGGAATTATATGAAGGCTGTACAGCGCGATCCAAATTGGAATTTGGTTACAGATACATATATAGAACCAAATAATTTCGCTGAATTATTTTCTTTGCTTGTACCCTGTCATCCAAAAGGTGAAGGGAAAGAACGAACTATATTAGTGTGGAAAGAAAAAGAATTTTATAAAGAAGAAAATTTAGCGGCATTTATCGTATATGGAATGAATAAAGCAAAGAATTTACCGCAATTTCATAAAGACGAAATTCCAACTTTAGTACGTATTCTTCGCTTATGCCAAGAAATTGGTTGGTATGAAGAAGCGAATACTTTTATGGTAACTCAAGGGCTAGCTGAGTTTGTTCATACTTCATTGGAATATGAAACGTGGGATCTTTTGACGCAGGCGGTGGCTTTAAACTATTTAATTATTAAATATCGTATTGGTGAATTAACTGATGGGGATGTAGAAATTTGGGATAGAGTTAAATTTAATGAGAAATGTATAACAGGCTGTAAACATCTATTATCTCATAAAGAAGTATTAGAATTTACATTTTTTTATATGTGTAAGAGAGCTAAGTCACTATCAAAAGAGCAATTAAATAGTGATATGATGAGTTTAGCGATGTATTGTAATACTTTTGTTTATGACTTATATACATATGATTTATTACGAAAGTATCGTAAGTGTACAGACTTTCTATCATATTATGGACCTAGTCAAGCGGTGTTAGCTTGCCAAAGGGCTGTACTTTCTCAAATTTCAGATCGATTAGACCCACTCAAGACTACTCATGTAGATGATTATTTATATGTAATGAAAGATATGATGGAGCATATGACGATAGGGATAATGGATCGATATGATCATTTTATTGGAAAGTTATTATCATATGTGCCATTTTTCGAAATGATCCAAGTTCCACAACATGCATATTATTGTGAAGAATTATTGTATATTTGTAAGGGCATTAAATATAAAGAAGAAATATTACGCAATTATATATTTATACAATTACATGACTGTTTACCATCTTTCTTTAAACTGTTTCTTAAAAATAAGCGTTATGCAACGATTCATGATATTTTGTTCTATTGGTGTGATGATGAACAAAGAATGAGCTTAGAGAAAAAATATAATCTTAGCTTTATTTATGAAAAATATGCTTGCGGGTAAAGAGCATTTTCTATATAAATTAAAAAGGATCTCAATTGTGAGATCCTTTTGTTATTAGTAAAGCAAGGAGAATGTAATTAAGACGAGAAATAACATTCCATAAAGGAGAAATTGTGCCGTATAGCTTCCTTGTATACCAAAAAAAGTATTTGTTTTTTTATAGAAATTCAATATATATTTTATCGGATTATCTTTGAAAGATTGGTACACAGTGTCTCCTCTTTCTAAGCTTCTTGTTCGTGTTTTTTGTTATTAGGGACATGAATGTATCTAGCTATGAATAATAAAATAGCCATAAAGAATACGGGAAATACGGTAGATAAATAAAAACCATTACTAATAATATTTGTTATTAAGGCACTTAATAACAAAATGGCATTATAAATATGGGCAATTTTTTGTTTTAGTTGAACTTGAAAAGCTTCCATCATAATTTCTAAAGCAACAAAAGCAATGATAATAGATAAAAATACAGTATTTGTATTATAAATTACTAAGCAACAGATTAAGCCTAAAAAGGCTAAGTATTCAATTAAGAGAGGTATATTGCGTGGCATACAATTTACCTAACTAAATATGGCAGTGGGTTTACTGCATTTGTTTTTTCAAAATTCCATTCTCCATTGTGCAATTCAAAATGAAGATGTTGCCCGTATGAATGACCTGTGTTGCCCATATGACCTACTAATTGTCCAGCTTGTACTTGATCACCAGCTTGTACAGTGCGATCTTTCATGTGAGCATAGACTGTTGTATATAATTTCCCGTTTATTTGATGGGCGATGAACACAACATTGCCATAGCTAGCTGAATAATATGATTTCACGACTTTACCTGCAGCCGCCGCCTGGATAGAGACATTACCCTGAGCTGCGATATCTATACCATAATGCATTTGTTCCCAGCGCATATCAAAGGTTGAGCTAATTTTTCCTTGAGTAGGGAATTTGAAAACGGCTGGAATGGAAGTAGGTTGAGCCGTTTGAGCTTGTGATTGATTTTGCACTACATAATGCTTTGCCACGTATCCGTATCCTGTGCCAAAACGAATTTTATACCAAGTTCCTACAGTTTCCACTACTTGTAATTGTGTACCATTTTGTAATGAACCAAGTAGTGCACTACTTGTACTAGCGTTGCTACGCACATTAAGTTTAGGTGTTGCAACTGTGTATTTCGTATTATTTTGAACTGTGATGCCTTTTACTAAAGGCTGCGAACCATTAGATACGAATGCCTTTTGTACGTAACCTGTTTTGCCATTATGTAAAATTTTATACCATTCACCTTGTTCTTCTTGAATAGTAACGAATTTCCCATTTGGTAATACATCTAAAATTGAAGATTCTAAATTAGGTTCAGAACGAACGTTTAATGCATTGGCATTGACGATATATTGATTATTAGATTGAAGTTTGTTTTTTAGTAGAATAGAATCTTTTTGTACGTAACCTACTTTATTATTAACAGATACTTTATACCAGCCATTAGTTGTTTCAAGTATATTCACTTTCGTATTAAAGCGAATTGTATCAATTGATGAGCTATTTGCGTTATCTTTTGTATGTAAGGCTACTTGATCGACTTTGACATATCCAGTTTTCACATTAGATAATTGTTCAGCGTTGGCTGTTTGTACATTTGTTTCTCCCATAGAAGGAAGTAAAGAAGCAATTGCGACAGTAGTTGCTGTTAAAGCAGTAGCTTTCATATTCATATAATAGAGACCTCCTCTAGTTGTATAGTTGTAATTTTATTATAGTATAAAGATATAATATAGTGGGTGTATTCACATAAATGTAATATGAAATCAATATAAAAATAAATTTTTTGAGGATAATGATTCCTTTTTATCCAATTCATTAGGATAATAATTTCTAAGATAGAATATAAGTATTATATGGTTTTTTTATTTTGTTGACAATTGAGAAAATTAAAACAGTTGATGATGTCTTATTACGATGTTATACTGACAGTGATAATTTTATAGTTTGCTAGGAGAGCTGGTGTTGCCAGCTGAGAGTAAGGCCTTAAGTCTTTGATCCTTTTTATTACCTGATCTAGATTATGCTAGCGTAGGGAAGCAATTCGGACACTAACAATGAGTCCCCGTTTCTTTGCGTATAGAAACGGGGCTTTTTTATTTGAAAATTTCATATTGAAACCACTAGGGGTGCTTGTTGTGCTGAGAGAGGAATAATCCTTAACCCTTACAGACCTGATCTAGGTAATACTAGCGAAGGGAAGTGGAGCAACGAATAAATTATAATTTTATTTGCTGTAACCACTTCTTATTTAGAAGTGGTTTTTTATTTAGATATATAAATTGAAAGGGGATAGAGAAATGAAATTTTGCGATAGATTATTAGAAACTGTACAACCAGTTTGGGAGATGAGTCATAATCATCCATTTGTTGTAGGTATGGGGGATGGTACGTTAGAAAAAGATAAGTTTCAGTATTATATTATTCAAGATTATTTATACTTGTTAGATTATGCAAAGTTATATGCGATCGGTGTTGTAAAGGCAACAAATCCACAAGTTATGGGGAAATTTGCTGAACAAATTGATGGGATATTAAATGGAGAAATGACCATTCATAAACAGTATGCAAAAAGACTTGGAATTTCTATAGAGGAGATAGAGTCTGCAAAGCCATCTGCTAAAAATTTAGCTTATACAAATTACATGATGTCTGTATCTCAAAATGGCACACTTGCGGAATTAATAGCAGCACTTCTTCCATGTATGTGGAGCTACTGGGAGATTGGAAAGCGTTTAAATGATATTCCTGGAGCAAGAGATCATGAGTTCTTTGGTGAGTGGATTCAAGGCTATAGCTCTGAAGAATATGGCAACCTTTGTGTTTGGTTAATCGATTTATTAAATGAAATGGCAGTTGGAAAGTCTGAAAAAGAGCTAGATCGATTAGAGGAGATTTTCCTATATTCCAGTCGATTTGAATATTTATTCTGGGATATGTCCTACCGTAAGGAGATGTGGGGATTTGAGGAGCAAGAACATACTACAGTTTCATAATGTTTCTTTTCATTATGATGAGAAGCCAATCATTAATGAATTAAATGCTTCTATACAAGATAAAGAGTTTGTAAGCATTATCGGACCGAGTGGATGCGGGAAAAGTACTTTATTTCGCCTTATTACAGGTTTAGAAGAAGCAAGTACGGGACAGATAGAGCTGACAGAGACAAAGAGCCATCCTGTAGGATATATGCCCCAAAAAGATATGCTCTTGCCGTGGAGAATGATTATTGAGAATGCTGCCCTGCCGTTAGAGTGCCAAGGTGTACAGAAGAAAGAAGCACAAATAAAGGCGAAGGAACTATTGCATAAATTTGGCTTACAAGGGTATGAGACAAAATATCCGAAAGATTTATCTGGTGGTATGAGACAACGTGTATCCTTTATTCGAACTTTATTAACAGGTGGGGAGATATTGCTGTTAGATGAACCGTTTAGTGCGTTGGATGCTTTAACGAAGGCCTCTTTGCAAGAATGGTTGTTTGAACAATGGAAAGAGTGGGAAAAAACAATTTTATTTATCACTCATGATGTGGAAGAAGCATTGTTTCTTTCTAATCGAATTTTAGTAGTAGAGCAGCAACCGATAACTACTTTAACCGAGAGGATTGTACCGCTTGATCATAATCGGACAAGGAAAGATTTATATAAACCAGAAGTATTAGCGCTGAAAGATGAGCTGCTTAGTATGTTGCAAAGGCAGGTACTCGTATGATGAACCGGTTGAAGGAGCTATTACCTGCTCTTACACTTTCTAGTATTTTACTTGCTCTTTGGGAAGTAGGCGCAAGAATTGTAGATGAAATGTACATTTTACCGTCACCGTCTGCGATTGTAATGAAGATATGGAAACTAAAAGACATATTATTTACAGTTCATTTGCCAGCAACATTATATGTCGTTTTAATAGGGGTGGCTATTTCTATCGTACTTGGGGTAGGGCTAGCGATGTTAATGAATGCGAGTACATGGATGGAGAGAGCATTTTATCCATTATTAGTTGCCTCGCAAACGATTCCTATTACAGCGCTTGCTCCGCTATTTGTTTTATGGTTTGGATATACGATTTGGAGTAAGGTTGTTGTTACGGTTTTAATTACGTTTTTCCCAATTGCGGTTAATACGTATGATGGACTGCGCAGTACGAAAAAAGAATGGGAAGAGCTTTTAGTTACGTATGGGGCAACGAAAAAAGATGTTTTTCTTAAATTAAAATTGCCGTCTGCTCTTCCTTATTTTTTCTCAGCTTTAAAAATTGCAGTACCGCTTAGTGTAATTGGGGCGGCAATTGGTGAATGGCTCGGTGCACAAGCGGGGCTAGGATATTTCAGTAAGAGAATGATGACGCAGTTAGACGGGGCAGGTGTATTTGCACCCATTGTATTGTTATCATTATTAGCTATTCT
This sequence comes from Bacillus cereus group sp. BfR-BA-01408, assembly GCF_022663305.1. Taxonomy (NCBI): domain Bacteria; kingdom Bacillati; phylum Bacillota; class Bacilli; order Caryophanales; family Bacillaceae; genus Bacillus; species Bacillus cereus group sp. BfR-BA-01408. The sequence continues at coordinate 6,594 of NZ_JAKUFF010000078.1, forward strand.
CTTCGTCATACTTATTTCGTTAGTAGAAAAAAAATTCATTAGTTGGAGGAAGCATTCATGAAATTTTTAAAGCGCATCTTTGTGTTTACATTATTAGTTGCAATGATTGCTGGATGTTCGAGTAATTCAGCATCGGAAAAAAGTAAAAAAGAGAAAGAAATAACGGTCATGCTTGATTGGTACCCAAATGCGGTACATAGCTTTATTTATGCGGCAATTGAAAAAGGTTACTTTAAAGAAGAAGGAGTAAAGGTAAATATTAAATTCCCTTCTAATCCGACTGACCCATTAACGTTAGCAGCTGCAGGAAAAGTAACAGTGGGCTTATATTATCAGCCAGATGTTGTCATGGCAAAAGCAAATGAACAAATTCCAGTGAAATCAATTGGGGCTGTTGTACGTTCACCATTAAATCATGTTGTATCGCTGAAGTCTGCAGGCATTCAATCGCCAAAAGATTTAGAGGGTAAAACAGTTGGATATTCTGGAACACCTTTAAGTGAGATGTATTTAAAAACGATGGTAAAAGAAGCTGGTGGTAATCCAGATACAGTGAAAGTAGTCGATGTTGGTTTTGATTTAGTACCAGCATTAATTACAAAAAAAGTGGATGCGGTAACGGGGGCATACATTAACCATGAAGTACCTGTTATGCGTCATGAAGGTCATGAACCAGCATACTTTAATCCAGCAGATTACGGTGTACCGAATTATCATGAGCTTGTATTTGTAACAGGTGATAAAACGTTGAAAAAAGATAAAGAAGCGTTGCAAGCTTTCTTACGTGGTACGAAAAAAGGTTATGATTTCATGAAGAAAAATCCAGATGAAGCATTAAATATTTTATTAAATCATCAGGAAAAAGAAAACTTCCCACTTGTACCAGAAGTTGAAAAAGAAAGTATGAAAATTTTATTAGAGAAAATGGAAACGAAGGATGAACCATTTTTATCAGATTCAAAAGAGTCATGGGAGAAACAAAATAAATGGTTGAAAGATAAAGGAATGACGAAAGAAATCGTTCCGGCCGATGAGTTATTCGAAAACATTTTAAAGTAGGCGAATGAATATGAAAAATGAGCTTCATGTAATCTCAAATGGTCACATGTCATTCGAAGAGTTAGTGAATGTAGCGATGCAAATTGAAAGTGAAATTGATTATTTGCATATTCGTGAGCGTGAGAAAAGCACGAAGGAATTGTATGAAGGTGTGGAAAGTCTTTTGAAGAAAGGCTTTCCAGCATCAAAAATAGTGATAAATGATCGAATTGATATTGCTATTTTATTAAACATTCCGCGCGTGCAGCTAGGATATCGAAGCGCAGATGTAAGGTCAGTGAAAGAAAAGTTTTCTTATTTGTACGTCGGTTATTCTGTACATTCTTTAGAAGAGGCGATTGATGCATTTAAGAATGGCGCGGATTCACTCGTTTATGGTCATGTATTTCCGACAGATTGTAAAAAAGGTGTGCCAGCGAGAGGGCTTGAAGAAATTTCAGACATTGCAAAGTGTTTATCCATACCGATTACAGCAATTGGAGGAATCACTCCGGAAAACACTGGAGATGTTCTTGCTAACGGCGTCAGTGGTATTGCTGTTATGTCTGGGATTATAAGTAGTAGTAACCCGTATAGCAAAGCGAAGTCTTATAAGGAATCAATAAGAAAGTGGGCGGAAAAACATGTGTAAGAAGTATGATGTAGCGATAATTGGCGGTGGTGTAATTGGTAGTTCAGTTGCACATTTTCTAGCAGAAAGAGGACATAAAATAGCGATTGTAGAGAAGCAACAGATTGCATCTGAAGCCTCGAAAGCAGCCGCTGGTTTACTTGGGGTGCAGGCAGAATGGGATGAGTATGACCCGCTATTTGAACTTGCTAGAGAAAGCCGTGCTATATTTCCACAACTTGCAGAAGTTTTACGTGAAAAAACAGGAATTGATATTGGGTATGAAGAGAAAGGCATTTATCGCATTGCTCAAAATGAAGAGGAGAAGGAAAGAATTCTTCATATTATGGATTGGCAGCAGAAAACCGGTGAAGATTCTTACTTTCTGGCGGGAGATCGTTTACGAGAGAAAGAGCCGTATTTATCTGAGTCAATTATAGGGGCTGTATATTATCCAAAAGATGGTCATGTTATTGCACCAGAGCTTACGAAAGCATTCGCATATTCCGCATCATTTTCGGGTGCTGATATATATGAACAGACAGAAGTGTTTGATATTCGTATTGAAAATAATAAAGTGACTGGAATTGTGACAAGCGAAGGTATGATCACTTGCGAGAAAGTTGTTATTGCAGGTGGCTCATGGAGCACGAAGTTACTAGGTTATTTTCACCGCGAATGGGGTACATATCCGGTTAAAGGAGAAGTAGTAGCGGTAAGAAGTAGAAAACCACTTTTAAAGGCGCCTATTTTCCAAGAAAGATTTTACATTGCACCAAAGCGCGGCGGACGTTACGTAATTGGAGCAACGATGAAGCCTCGTACGTTCAATAAAACTGTGCAACCAGAAAGTATTACTTCTATATTAGAGCGCGCGTATACAATATTGCCTGCTTTAAAAGAAGCTGAATGGGAAAGTGCATGGGCAGGATTAAGACCACAATCGAATCATGAAGCTCCTTATATGGGAGAGCATGAAGAAATAAAAGGTTTATATGCTTGCACGGGCCATTATCGAAACGGTATTTTATTAAGTCCTGTTTCTGGTCAATATATGGCTGATTTAATAGAAGGAAAGCAGGAGAATCACTTGCTAGATTCATTGCTTTCTAAAACAGTTTAGAAAGGGGATGGAAGTTTGAATTTAAAAATTAATGGTAATCAAATTGAAGTGCCAGAGAGTGTGAAAACAGTAGCTGAGCTACTTACACATTTAGAGTTAGATAACAGAATTGTTGTAGTAGAGCGTAATAAAGATATTTTACAAAAAGATGATCATACAGATACATCTGTTTTTGATGGAGACCAAATTGAGATTGTAACTTTCGTAGGAGGCGGTTGATTATGTTAAACATTGGACCATTTTCATTTCATTCTAGACTTTTATTAGGAACAGGAAAATTCCCTGATTTTGATGTGCAGCAAAAGGCAATTGATGTATCTGAGGCTGAGGTTTTAACGTTCGCAGTACGTCGTATGGATATATTTGATGCAAAGCAGCCTAATTTATTAGAGAAACTTGATGTGAAAAAATATACGTTATTACCGAATACTGCCGGAGCAAAAAATGCTGAAGAAGCTGTTCGTATTGCAAAATTAGCAAAAGCTTCAGGGCTTTGCGACATGATAAAGGTAGAAGTTATTGGTGATGATAGAACGTTATTACCTGATCCAGTAGAGACGTTAAAGGCATCTGAAATGTTACTAGAAGAAGGATTTATCGTACTTCCGTACACATCTGATGATGTTGTATTAGCACGTAAATTACAAGAACTTGGCGTGCATGCGATTATGCCAGGAGCATCTCCAATTGGATCAGGACTTGGTATTGTAAATCCATTGAATTTGAGCTTCATTATTGAACAAGCGACAGTACCAGTTATCGTTGATGCTGGTATTGGTAGCCCGGCTGATGCGGCATTTGCGATGGAATTAGGAGCAGATGGCGTGTTATTAAATACAGCTGTATCAGGAGCAAAAGATCCTATTAAAATGGCACAAGCAATGAAATTAAGTATTGAGGCAGGCCGTTTAGGATTTGAAGCAGGTCGTATTGGACGTAAGCGTTGTGCAACGGCAAGTAGTCCTTTAGAAGGAATGAGCGTAGTTGAATAATCGATATTCTCGCCAAGAACTATTTTCTCCAATTGGAGAAGAAGGACAGCAAAAGATAAGGGAAAAGCATGTGCTTATTATCGGCGCAGGTGCATTAGGTAGTGCAAATGCAGAAATGTTTGTAAGAGCTGGTGTTGGTACAGTAACGATTGTTGATCGAGATTATGTTGATTGGAGTAATTTACAAAGACAGCAATTGTATGCAGAGAGTGATGTGAAAAATAATCTTCCGAAAGCTGTAGCAGCGAAGAAGCGTCTAGAAGAGATTAATAGTGAAGTAAGAGTAGAAGCGCTCGTTCAAGATGTAACAGCTGAGGAGTTAGAAGAACTCGTTACAAACGTTGATGTAATGATTGATGCAACTGATAATTTTGAAACGCGTTTCATTGTGAATGATATAGCACAAAAACATTCTATTCCATGGATTTACGGAGCATGTGTAGGGAGTTACGGCCTTTCTTACACAATTCTTCCTAGTAAAACGCCATGTTTATCTTGTTTATTACAATCGATTCCGCTTGGCGGGGCGACATGTGATACAGCGGGGATTATATCACCTGCTGTATCTCTCGTCGTTTCTCATCAAGTAACGGAAGCTCTTAAACTGTTAGTAGAAGATTACGAATCGCTTCGAGATGGACTTGTATCGTTTGATGTATGGAAGAATGAATATTCATGTATGAATGTGCAAAAGCTTCGTAAGCACAATTGTCCTTCGTGCGGAGAGAATGCCTTGTATCCGTATTTAAATAAAGATAATACATCGAAAACAGCAGTGTTATGCGGGAGAAATACAGTTCAAATTAGACCACCTCATAAAGAGGAAATAGATTTTGAACGATATAAAGAGCTGCTGAATGATCGTGTGCATGATTTAAATGTAAATCCATATTTATTATCATTTTCTGTGGAAGAAAAGAGATTAGTTGCTTTTAAAGATGGTCGTGTACTTGTACATGGAACGAAAGATATAAGCGAAGCAAAGACGATTTATCATCGCTATTTTGGATAGAAAAGGATGAGTGGGATGAAAGTAAATAAAGCTTTAACAATTGCAGGGTCTGATAGTGGCGGCGGTGCCGGCATTCAAGCAGATTTAAAAACATTCCAAGAGCTTGGTGTGTATGGGATGACGGCTATTACGGCAATTACTGCTCAAAATACGCTTGGCGTTCAAGGGGTATATCCAGTTCCATTAGAAGGTATTACGGAACAGTTGAATTCAATTGGTACGAATTTAACACCAGATGCTGTGAAACTAGGAATGTTATTTAGCAGTGAAATTATTCAAATTGTAGCAGAACAGATTAATAAATTTGGCTGGAATAATATTGTACTAGATCCTGTTATGATTGCAAAAGGCGGTGCATCATTATTACAGCAAGAAGCAGTTCAAGCATTAAAAGAATATTTATTACCAGTAGCAACAGTTGTAACGCCGAATGTTCCTGAGGCAGAAGTGTTAACTGGGTTGGAAATCCATAACGTTGAAGATAGTAAAGAGGCTGCAAAAGTACTGCATGAATTAGGTGCGAAATATGTACTTATGAAGGGCGGACATGCAGAATATCAAGGTAATGAAGTAATTGATTTACTTTTTGATGGAGAAAAGTTTATTGAATTTAAAAGTGAACGAATTCCTTCAAAGCAAACGCATGGAAGCGGGTGTACATTTGCTTCAGCAGTTACAGCAGGGCTTGCGAAAGGATACTCAATTGAAGAGGCAGTTCAAGAAGCAAAACAATTTATTAGTATAGCAATTGAAGAGCCGTTGCATATTGGAAGTGGTCATGGACCGACGAATCATTTTGCATATAAATTGAATAAAACGAGTGTATAGGTAAGTAAAAAGTCAGTTTTATAACTGGCTTTTTTTCTGTTTACTTTTTCAAAATACAGGAGTAATATATCAGCCAGAATATATTTTTTGTAATACGCTGAGTCCAATTATATGGAGCGGAGGAACCAATTTGTGCAGTGTCACTAGGGGTGAATCTTTCAATTTTGAAAGTAGGGCTACTCTCAAAGTCCGAATCCGACAGCTAACTTCGTAAGCGTCTTGAGAGAGGACGGTGCCATGATGGATACATCACTTCATCGATCTGATTAGTATAGGGGAATATCAATCTATGTTTGAGTTTTTTTATGCTAAGGAGGATGAGGTACATGGAACTAACACTTATTTGTGTTGGAGAAGAAAGCAAGGTAAATAGTTTAATAGATTTAGTAGCGTTTCAACATGAGTTAATTATTTTTACCGCAAATGAAGAGATAGCGGTTGAAGTGAGGAATTGTGGGTTTGATTGGACGTATAGCTGCAGTAAGGAGCAGGATTTTACTAGTATTTGTGAGTGTATTAAGAAGGTGATTTTACTAGGTGATGAGCTTCCTATTGTTAGCTTCTTTACAGAACACATTCGCTTTTCTTTTCAAGCACCTATTACTGTTGTTACAAGGAATAAACGATATCCGGCGAGGCTCTATGAAACAATTGGAGCTACCTTTGTCGTGTTTACGAATTGTGATAATATTTCTTTTTTATTTTTTGAATAGGGCGGGGGAGAAGAAGATGAAGGTGTTGTTACTAGGAGATATAGCGAATCGTTGGGCAGTATCGGTAGAGCGAGTTCAAGAATTGGTGGTACTTGATCCTATTTTTCCAAGGCCGTATATCATATTGCCATCGAAAGACGCTTTATATTTAAAAACAGATGTGATCGAATATGAGCAACTACATGCAGAATTGTCACAAGTTTATATTCGCGGGAGAAATTTACGTGCTTTTTTACGAGGGGAATAAATAGGGAGTGAAAAAAGAGCGAATGCGAAGTGCAACAAGCTATGCACTTCATGTCATTCGCTCTTTTTATTTCGTATTTAAAAGATCATTTATGTGAAAAAGAAAGAAAAGACGAGAAAAGGGATGAAAGAATATTAATAATACCTGATGTAAGCGTTTAAATAGATGGATATTTTCTTATTTTGAGTAATTTAGCCCTTTACAAGTGAAAAATAGAGGAGTATATTTACTCTCATAAATCATTCATAAAATTTCCAAAAAAACCTAAAATCGCTGAGTTCCAGAAATGGAGCGGGGGAACCAATTTTGTGCATCGTCACTTGGGGTGAATCTTTCAGTTTTGAAAGTAGGGCTACTCTTTAGGCCCGAATCCGACAGCTAACCTCGTAAGCGTTTAGAGAGGAGGTTTACTTTTTGTTGTTCATTTTTTGAACACTGAGTAGAGCTCAGTGTTCTTTTTTAATATTTTAATGGTAAATTTTTACAGAAGGGTGAGGGGTAGCTATGTTAGATGTTGTAATGATCGGAATTTTTGTTGTGTTAGTCGCATCGATGGCAAGTCTTGCAAGTTGGTCAGATAAAGTTGTGAAAGAAGGGAAGCAATCATGATGATTGCCTTATCAATTATTGTTGCAGCAATTACGGTGTATTTAGTGTATGCATTATTAAATCCGGAAAAGTTTTAATTAGGGGGAGTCATTCATTATGATCTGGGTTGCAGTCGTTATTACAATGCTGTTATTTATTCTTGTGGCAAAGCCAACGGGAATTTATTTAGAGAAAGCCTTTCAAGGGAGTAAAAAGCTAGATAAAGTATTCGGGCCTTTTGAAAAACTTATTTTTAAAATTACGGGTGTAAAAGAATACAATCAAACGTGGAAACAGTACGCCTTATCATTAGTTTTATTAAATGGATTTATGATTGTTGTTGTATATTTCGTTTTCAGACTACAAGGAGTATTGCCATTAAATCCAGCAAACATTAAAGGAATGGAGCCTACGCTCGCTTTTAATACAGCAATTAGTTTTATGGCTGATACGAACTTACAGCATTATAGCGGTGAAAATGGTTTATCTTATTTATCACAATTGATCGGGATTACATTTTTAATGTTTGCAGCACCCGCAACGACTTTAGCGCTCGTTATGGCATTTATAAGAGGGCTAGCTGGAAAAGAACTCGGTAACTTTTTCGTTGATTTTACGAGAGCATTAACGAGAGTGTTTCTTCCTATCGCATTTATGGCGGCACTAGTCTTTGTCGCACTTGGTGTACCACAAACGTTAGACGGTGTCGTTACAGCACAAACAATTGATGGGGCCAAGCAAAGCATATTACGCGGGCCAGTTGCATCATTCGTATCCATTAAGGAACTTGGAAATAACGGCGGTGGATTTTTCGGAGCAAACTCTACACATCCTTTTGAAAATCCAGGGCAAATGAGTAATATTTTGCAAATGATGCTTATGATGTTATTGCCAACAGCACTTCCGTTTACGTATGGACGAATGGTAGGAAATAAAAAACAAGGTCGCATCCTTTTCGTTTCACTATTCATGGTGTTTTTACTAGGGTTTATAACAATTACGACATCTGAACTAAACGGGAATCCAGTACTAAATGGAATGGGTATTGAACATGTACAAGGAAGTACAGAAGGAAAAGAAGTAAGGTTCGGAACAGTATTTTCTTCACTATACGCAACAGTAACGACAGCTGCTGAAACCGGAGCGGTGAATACGATGCATGATACGTTAACACCAATTGGCGGGTTAGTACCACTCGTAAATATGATGTTAAATACAGTATACGGCGGCGTTGGAGCAGGCTTTGTGAACATTATTATGTATGCGATTATCGCAGTCTTTATATCTGGATTGATGGTTGGACGGACACCGGAATTTTTAGGTAAGAAAATTGAAGGGAAGGAAATGAAATTAATTGCGGTAACGATACTATTTCATCCACTGCTTATTTTAGGGTTTTCAGCATTGGCTCTTTCTACACATTTAGGAACAGAAGCGATTTCTAACTCGGGCTTCCACGGTTTAACACAAGTTGTTTATGAGTATACGTCATCAGCTGCGAATAACGGATCTGGATTTGAAGGGTTAGCAGATAATACACCATTTTGGAATATTACAACTGGTTTAGTTATGTTTTTAGGACGCTATTTCAGTTTAATTACGATGCTAGCTGTTGCAGCTTCATTGAAAGAGAAGACGGTTGTGCCAGAAACAGTCGGAACGTTCCGTACGGATAATAGTTTATTTGGCGGCATTTTCATCGGAACAATTGTAATTGTCGGTGCATTAACATTCTTCCCGATGTTAGTACTCGGCCCAATTGCGGAATTTCTTACATTGAAGTAATGGAGGGTAAATGATGAGACCGGTAGTAGTAAAAGAAAAAAGAGTAAATGAGTCACAAATGCATGTTGTAGAAGATGAAGTTAGAAAAGCGAAAACGATGGATCGTGATATCGTGACACATGCGATGAAACAATCCTTTGCGAAATTGAATCCGAAAGTTATGATAAAAAATCCGATTATGTTCGTTGTGGAGATTGGATTTATCATTACGTTCATTTTATCGTTTCTTCCAAGTCATTCTAGTAGTGTACCAGGATGGTTTAATATAACAGTTTCTCTCATTCTCTTATTTACAGTTTTATTTGCTAACTTTGCAGAAGCGTTAGCGGAAGGGCGGGGGAAAGCGCAAGCCGATTCTTTAAAACAATCGAAGAAAGATGTGTTTGCAAATGTTGTAAAAGAAAATGGAGACATCGTCCAAGTTTCAGCAACTGATCTAAGAAAAGGTGACGTTGTTATTGTAAAACAAGGAGAAATGATTCCAAGTGATGGAGAAGTAATAAAAGGGTTAGCATCTGTTGATGAATCTGCGATTACAGGGGAATCAGCTCCTGTAATAAAAGAAGCAGGCGGTGATTTTTGTTCTGTGACAGGCGGTACGATGGTTGTAAGTGATGAGATTACGATTGTCATTACGAGTAATCCTGGTGAATCATTTATTGATAAAATGATTTCGTTAGTAGAAGGAGCTGCTCGTCAAAAAACGCCGAATGAAATTGCTTTAAATACAGTATTAACGAGTTTAACGCTTATTTTCTTAATCGTTGTTGTGACGCTGCCGATTTTCACAAATTATTTAGGATTTCAAATTGATACAGCTGTACTTGTAGCGTTGTTAGTTTGTTTAATTCCAACGACAATTGGTGGATTATTATCGGCCATTGGTATTGCCGGGATGGACCGCGTGACAAAGTTTAATGTGTTAGCGATGTCGGGTAAAGCAGTAGAAGCTGCTGGCGATATTAATACAATTATTTTAGATAAAACGGGTACGATTACTTTCGGGAACAGAATGGCTCATACATTATTACCTGTAGGAAATGAAACGATTGAGCAAGTTGGAAAGTGGGCTGCGATTAGCTCAGTTTTAGATGAAACACCAGAAGGTCGATCAGTTATCGAGTATGTGCAAGCGAAATCTATATCATATAATAGAGAACTTGCAGAACAAGGTGAGTTTGTTCCATTTAAAGCAGAAACGAGAATGAGTGGTGTTGATTTACAGGATGGAACGAAAGTGAGAAAAGGTGCTGTCGGTAGCGTGATTGAATGGGTTCAGTCACAGGGTGGAACAATTCCGAAAGATGTAAATCAAAAAGCAGATTTCATTTCAAAAGAGGGCGGAACACCACTTGTAGTTGCAGTGAATAATCGTATTTACGGTTTAATCTATTTAAAAGATACAATAAAACCTGGTATGCGTGAACGTTTTGAACAGTTGCGTCAAATGGGGATTAAAACGGTTATGTGTACAGGGGATAACCCATTAACAGCAGCAACCATTGCAAAAGAAGCAGGAGTAGATGAGTTTGTTGCTGAGTGCAAACCAGAGGATAAAATTGCAGTTATTAAAGCGGAGCAAGATAAAGGGAAACTCGTAGCGATGACAGGTGATGGTACAAATGATGCGCCGGCATTAGCGCAGGCTGACGTTGGATTAGCGATGAATAGTGGTACAACAGCTGCGAAAGAAGCAGCGAATATGATTGATTTAGATTCGAATCCAACGAAGATTATTGAGGTAGTAGGAATCGGTAAGCAATTGTTAATGACACGCGGTGCGTTAACGACGTTTAGTATTGCAAATGATATCGCAAAATATTTTGCAATCATTCCAGCGATGTTTACACTTGCGATTCCGCAAATGGAAGCATTGAACATTATGAAACTAACATCACCACTGTCAGCGATTTTATCAGCATTAATATTTAATGCAGTTATTATTCCATTACTCATTCCATTGGCGATGAAAGGTATCGCATATAAACCGATGAGTTCGAATGCACTACTTGGCCGAAACCTACTTATTTATGGGCTTGGTGGAGTGATTGTACCGTTCATTGGAATTAAAGTAATTGATATGATTGTCGGCTTGTTCATATAAGGAAGAGGGGAAAGAGATGGCGAAGAAACAAAGTATACTATCAACAATCATCCGTATTACTTTTACATTTTTAGTGTTGTGCGGACTTGTATATCCACTTATTGTTACTGGTATTGCACAAGCAGTCATGAAGGATAATGCGGATGGAAGTCTAATATATAATGATAAAAATGAAGTGATTGGTTCTAAATTAATCGGTCAAAATTTCACAGATCCACGTTATTTTCATGGGCGTGTTTCTAGTATTGAATATAAAGCAGAGGCATCTGGTTCAAATAACTATGCACCGTCTAATCCAGATTTAGAGAAACGAGTAGAGAAAAGTATTGAAGAGTGGAAGAAACAAAATCCCACCGTACCAGTTACAGAAGTGCCAATCGATTTAGTGACAAATTCAGGTTCAGGGCTTGATCCTGACATTAGTCCGAAGGCAGCTTCCGTGCAGGTAGAGCGCATCTCTAAAATAACGAATATTCCGAAAGAAACACTAGAGCAATTGATTAAAGATCAAACAGAAGGTGCGGCACTTGGTTTATTTGGAGAGACCCGCGTAAACGTCTTAAAGTTAAATTTAGAATTACAGAAACTAATGAAATAGTAACAGTGCGACCTCAATCTAACGGATTGAGGTAGCGTTGTTTCGAAAGAAAGGTTGTGAGTGTTTTGTATGCGGATGACTATAAACCGACGTTTCAAAGGCGAACACCAGAGGAATATTTAGAATATATTCGTCAGCAAAATCGGGGACAGTTAAAGCTATATGTAGGAGCAGCTCCAGGCGTAGGGAAAAGTTATAAAATGCTACTGGATGCTAGAGAGATGAAAAAGGACGGTATGGATATTGTAATTGGTTTAATTGAAACGCATGGGAGAAAAGAGACGGAAGACGCAATTGCTGATTTAGAAAAGGTTCCTTTAAAAGAAATAGAGTATAAAGGGAAAGTGTTTTATGAACTTGATGTGGAAGGAATTATAAAGCGTGCACCGCAAGTCGTTGTTGTGGATGAACTTGCACATAGTAATATTCCCAGCTCTAAAAATAAGAAGCGTTATATGGATGTACAAGAATTGTTAGAGGCTGGTATATCCGTATTGTCAGCG
>NZ_JAKUFF010000079.1:0-18402 GCF_022663305.1 Bacillus cereus group sp. BfR-BA-01408
CACATTTTATAGTATATGTATCGAAGTTGTTCCTCCCTAATTTATAAGACATTCCCCAGTGTCTTGAACAACTTCCATCCCTAATTAAATTGACATAAATTGTCCCCTTCCCTAGACCATCCTGTGTGATGGTCTATTTTGTTTTCTAAATAGTTTATTTAGCTTTTTCTGCTTACTTTCGTAAAAGCAATCTATATTTAAATAGATACTTTTCATGCAAAATATTCAGAAAATATTGTCAAAATAGGTAGTTTTTCGGTACAATTAATGTAGAAAGTAATTTCACAAAAATAAGGAGGGGGTTTTATTGAAACAAACAAAAGCAATCTTAATTGCATTATTTCTCGGTTTAGTTGTCGGACTCACTTTAAATTTAGCTGCACCATCCATTTTTGAACCATTAAATCAATATGTGTTCAATCCACTTGGTCAATTGTTTATTCGCCTCATTAAAATGCTAGTTGTCCCTGTTGTATTCATTTCTATCGTACTTGGAGCTGCTGGTCTTGGGGACCCGAAGCAACTTGGAAGAATCGGTTTAAAATCAATTTCATTCTTTCTTGTAACTACAGCCGTTGCCATCTCTATTGCAGTTACATTTGCACTGATTATACAACCAGGATCTGGTGGTAATTTTAAAACCGAAGGGCTTAAATATGAAGGTGCAAAAACCGAAACATCTTTCGTCGATACATTGCTAAATATCGTACCAGATAACCCAGCAAAAGCAATGGCTGATGGAAACATGTTACAAATTATTGCCTTTGCCGTATTAATTGGACTTGGTATAGCTATTTTAGGAAAACGTGTCCAAAGTATTCATTCATTACTTGAACAGGGCAACGAATTAATGATGTATCTCGTTAATCTCGTTATGAAATTAGCTCCAATCGGAACATTTGGGTTGCTTGCTTCATCCGTCGGTAAAATGGGTCTTGCAGGCGTCGCTGCGATGTTCAAGTATATGATTGTCGTTATGCTAGTACTTATTATTCACGGCGTCTTCGTATATGGTGGCTTATTAAAAGTATTAGCAAAAGAAAGCATTGTCCGTTTCTTTAAACATTTCGGACCAGTAATGGCGATTGGATTTAGTACATCTAGCTCTAATGCATCTCTTCCATTTGCAATGAAAACCGCACAAGAGAAGCTTGGTGTTCCAAAAGCAATCAGCTCTTTTGTACAACCACTAGGTGCAACAATTAATATGGATGGTACTGCCATTATGCAAGGTGTAGCAACTGTATTTATCGCTCAAGTATACGGCGTTGAACTTACTATTTCCCAACTAGCTGTAGTCGTATTAACTGCTGTACTAGCTAGTATCGGCACTGCTGGTGTACCAGGTGTTGGCCTTGTAATGCTGACGATGGTTTTAAATCAAGTCAATCTACCGGTAGAAGGTATTGCCTTAATTATCGGTATTGACCGCATTCTAGATATGTCAAGAACAGCTGTAAATATTTCTGGTGATGCAATTTGTGCAATGATTGTCGCAAAATCAGAAGAAAAATATAATACAGATCAATCTGCCGCATCTTAAATCAAAAAAAGGAGTGAAATGATTCACTCCTTTTTTGATTTACTTCCCTTTTTCGAACGATATTCTTTTCCTTTATTATCGTTACCAGTTTCAAATTCTGCACTAAACTCTTGTTGAAATTGCCCTGATTTCGGTGAGCCTTGATTTCCGCTCCCTTTACTACCATTTCGATTTGTCATATTTCTGCCCCCTTCCTTTATTAGTAGTATGTTACATATTTTCTTTTTTATAATCTTTTACATACGAAAAAAGACCTTCCTCATATAAGGAAAGTCTTCTTTTTCGGAGTGTAAGCGTTTTCTTACTTATAATAACTTAAATAAGTTTTTTAGAAATAGATATCATTATATTCATTTCTTCTTCTGAGAGCGTAGAAAATCTTTCTTGCAAATATTGTTTTTTTGCACCTTCCATTTTTGCAACTAAATCTTTTCCTTGTTCAGTAATCTCCAAATATACAACTCGGCGATCTGACGTAGAACGTGAACGAGTTACAAAACCTTTATTAATTAATTTTTCTGTAACAGCTGTAATATGACTATTCGACACATTTAACTCATTCGCCACACGTGATACCATTTCTTTATTCGTACGATTCAATATTCTAAGAACGATGAACTCATTCCACGGTATGTAACCACCAAATATTTTTCCAATATCATTACGCAACGTGCGGAACATAGCAAAAACATTTGTCGATAGTTCTTCCATTAATTGCTCTCGATTTTGAGACAACTTTGACAGCCCCTTTTATTTCATTTGATTAAATAAAAACCTTATTAATAATTTTACATGAAATCTTACTTTTTGTCACCTTATTTTCCCATAATTCGTAGTTTTTTAATAGATATTTCATGATAAACTGAAGTTGAATTTCCAAAAAAAGGAGTTAGGATAATGGGTGAAGAAGACAAATTTTCGAATTTCAATCTAAAAGATAAAACTTTGATTATTGGTTTTGTTATTCTGTTCCTCATTGTAATTCTTGCATTTATATTTTTTGTATATGTAGGAATCTTTCATATTACTGGTGTAGAGTATAGGTCGCGCACTGCCTTACTTCTATTTTTTTTATTAATTACTTTCTTAGACGGTATTACATTTTTCATCTTCGGTTTCTTCAAGGCACTGCTATATCCAATGACACAAAACATGCCAAATTGGCTTTCTATTACTCTTTTCGCAATCATTGAAATTACGCTAGATTGGTTCGTCATTCATACCGCTGACGATTGGATAGAGAGCGTGCAACTATCCAACATAGCTGAATTATGTGTCGTACTATTCTTTTTCCTATTAAGTAAATTATTAAGTGACAAGAAAGAGTAAGAATACAAGCTTTTCTATATAAAAATTGGTACAATGAAAACAAATCATACGAAAGAGGTGTTACTTATGAACTTACAAAAATGGGCTGATAAAGGTATGTCCTTTGATACATATGTGAATGAAATGAAAGTAAATCAATACGAGCTACTGCACATTTACAATAACTTTTTAATTCCAAATGAATTACTTCCTGTATTAGAAGAACGTCAAAATGATGGCTGGCGTGTTATCGTATTAACAGCTGATTGGTGTGGCGATGCTCTTTTATGCGTGCCTGTTATGAAACGAATTTCTGAAGTTGCAAATATTGATATGTCATTATTAATTCGCGATGAAAACTTAGAATTAATGGATCAATATTTAACAAACGGAACAGCACGTGCGATTCCAATCTTTATTTTCATTGATAAAGATGGAAACGAACAAGCCGTTTGGGGACCACGTGCTCCAAAAGTACAAGAGTTAGTAACTTCAATGCGCGCTACATTGCCTGAAAAAGAAGATCCAACATTCGAAGAGAAACAAAAAGAAATGTACGCTAATTTCCGTGCCACATTAGCTGATGACACTTCTCTTTGGGAACATGTAATGGAAAGCATGATTGAGAAAGTAGTAAAATAAAACCTGCCGATTTCGGCAGGTTTTTTATTAAGCAAAATTACAATCCTTTTTCTGAGAATATGCAGCATCTACGCACTCTGCTAACCGTTCCATTTCACCCATATATACTGCACGGGTCATCCATCCAGTCAACTTATACATAATCTTATATAAAAAATTCTTCGGTTCAAATTCTATAATTAAAGTAAGTGATGTACCTTCCTCATCCTCTTCTAACATATAAGTTGCGGCTGTATAGCCTTGCTTCATTTCACATCCAATTGATACGATATAAGGTGCTTCACACTCTAAAATTTCTGCCTCAAACTCATATATTTTCTTCCCCATCTTTTGCACGGATATATATTTATCACCTTCACGAGGATTATTTACATCTACATGTGGAGGATACCTATTTTCCACCATAAAGGTACTCCATTCCATTATTTTCTCGTCATTATTTACATAATCAAATACAACATCAATTGGTGCTGGAATTACTATTTCTATTGCAAAACTCACTAAACTGCCCCTCTCAAATACACTATCGATTTCCTTAAAATTATTATATCGACATCATTATGTCATATTTCATATGGTGAAATACAAGTATATGAGAGTAAAAATTTTCTCTCACGATAAAAAACACCCTATAGAATAGACTTTTTTCAAATGTCTATTCTATAGGGTGTTACCAAGAATTTATTTCTTACATAATGAAGAAATAGAATACCGCAGCTAAAATGAAACGGTAGTAAGCAAACGGTGTTAGTTTTACACGAGATAATAATTTTAAGAATGAAACAATTGCAAGCATTGCAACAACGAACGCCGTAATAAATCCTGTTGCAAATAGCGGTATATCAGCCGCACTTAATATATCCCAGCTTTTAATTAAATCTAAGCCACTTGCAGCTACCATCATTGGTACTGCTAAAATGAATGTATATTCAGCTGCCGCTGTATGTGACACGCGAGCTAATAAACCACCACTTATTGTAGAACCAGAACGAGAAAATCCTGGCCAAAGCGCTAAACATTGGAACATTCCGATTGTAAATGCTTGCTTATATGTGATTTCATCTAATGTTCTTGCTGTACTTGGTTTCGAAAACTTCTCAGCAACAATCATTAAAATACCACCAGCCACTAAGCTAATGACAACTGGGCCTGGCCCAAATAAAACTTCTTTAATCGCACTATGGAACAATACGCCAAGTACGCCGGCAGGAATCATTCCGATAATAATATGTAATAAATTTAACGATGGTCCGTCTGTTACTTTCCCTATACCTACTAAAGACCATAGACGCTTCCAAAATATAACTACAACTGCTAAAATCGATCCCAATTGAATAACAACTTCGAAAACTTTCGCTCTCTCATCGTCAAATCCAAGTAAATGACCTGTTAAAATCATATGCCCTGTTGATGAAACTGGTAAAAACTCTGTTAACCCTTCAACAGCACCCATGATTATTCCAATTAACCAATCAGCCACGAGTAGTGCCTCCTTAATAACTAATAATATGTAATTTTTTCATACCTTACCATAATACCTTATCCCCTTTCAAAGTGCATCCTTTTTTATAGTCAAACCGTAGTTTTAATAAGCTTATTCCTTTTCTATTTTTTGATTAAATTGTATGATAGTAAGAGTTTTCTTTTTTACGTAGAAAGGGGATTTTATGAAAGAAACTAGTACATTCTCACAAAAATTAAAGCAATTTGTATTACTATTTTTCCCGATTTTTGTTACGCAAATGTCATTATTTGCAATGAGCTTTTTTGATACAACAATGTCAGGACATGCAAGCCCTATTGATTTAGCAGGGGTTGCTATCGGAACGAGTATATGGATTCCAGTTAGTACGGGATTAACAGGTATTTTGATGGCTACAACTCCAATTGTTGCGCAACTCGTTGGATCCAAGAAAAAAGAAGATGTTCCCCAAGTCGTCATACAAGCAGTCTATTTAGCAATTTGCGCTAGCTTCGTCGTTATGCTTATTGGATTTTTCGCTGTTACACCCATTTTAAATGGCATGCGATTAGAAGAACCGGTAGAACGTATTGCAGCACAATTTTTAAGTATTATCGCAATCGGAATTATTCCTTTATTTACTTACACTGTTTTACGTGGATTTATTGATGCATTAGGAAAAACTCGCACAACGATGATTATTACGTTACTATCATTACCTATTAACGTAATATTAAATTATGTATTAATTTTTGGGCATTTCGGTTTTCCAAAACTCGGTGGTGTCGGAGCAGCAATTGCTTCTACAGCAACCTATTGGTGCATTTTAATTATTACCGTTATGATTATTCGTACGAAAGAGCCTTTTGCATCTTTCCATATTTTTAAACAGTTATATCGCCCTTCTCTTTCTAGTTGGAAAGAGTTCTTAAAACTTGGCGTCCCTATCGGATTTGCTATCTTTTTTGAAACGAGTATTTTCGCTGCAGTAACACTTATGATGAGTAATTTTAGTACGACAACAATCGCAGCTCATCAAGCAGCTATGAACTTCGCTTCCTTGCTATATATGACGCCTTTAAGTTTAGCAATGGCAATGACTATCGCTGTTGGATTCGAAGTTGGAGCGAAACGATATAATAACGCAAAACAATATGGGTTTATTGGGATTGGCTTAGCACTTGCATTCGCCCTATTATATTCCATTCTTCTTTACTTCTTTGATGATGAAATTGCTTCTATTTATACAACAGATATACAAGTTCATCATTTAGCAAAAGAATTTCTTATATTTGCGATTTTATTTCAAATTTCAGATGCAATTGCAACTCCTGTACAAGGGGCACTACGTGGTTATAAAGACGTAAACGTTTCCTTAATTATGACATTAATCGCTTATTGGGTAATCGGTCTCCCTCTCGGTTACATATTAGCAACGTATACGGACTGGGCAGCAAAAGGATATTGGATTGGTCTTATTATCGGTTTAGCATTTGGCGCCACCTTCCTTCTTATCCGTCTCTTTCAAGTTCAAAGAAAATATACAATAGAAAACCGCCGCTCACGATAGAGGGCGGTTTTCTTTATGCATATTTTTTCTTTAAACGTATAACATAATGAAAAAGAAAGGTGGATACATATGGACGAAAAAGAAAAAAAGCAATCATTCGACGAAGAATTCGCCCCTGAAATTTCACCTGGATATCGGCAAGATGTACATAAGCCACCTAAATATAAAAACACTTCGTTTTTAATGGGTATTACCATTTTTGCTGCTGTATTACTCGTGCTTATCATTTTCGTTTATTTTTGATGAAAGGTGGTTTATTATATGAAGAAACAAAATTCCAATCGTTCAAAAAGAATTGTGAAAACAGAAAAAGGGTATGCAGGTGATTCGGTTCTTACTCAGAAACAAGTCGAGCAAGGAAATTTATATATTGCTCAAAAAGAAATTGGTCAACAAAATGAAAACCTTTAAAATCCCTCGAAGAGCTGGGGGATTTTTTATACCGCTATTTATAGCATATTTATGGTACTGGTTCATGTTTCTCTTTATTGTACGTACTGTTTTTGTTCTAACACTTTAAATATATGATTAACCTTTACAATTTTCATTTCATAATTCAATTTCATTTCGCTTCTCTTACCATTTTCAGTACCCGCCACGTACGCTACAGTTTGATAGAGAAAACTTTCATCCGTCACTTCACGTATCTCCTCGTTTGTAAATTTATACTCTAAATCCTGAAAACGATTTGGATAATAATTTTTTATTAATTGCTCATACCCTCTATTTACAAATATTTCTTCACCTTTTCGTTTCACATCTTCTTTATTATGAAATTCAAAAACTGATAGTTGTTCTGCCGCAAAATGTTCTCCTACCTTTTTCATTTCATTATGAGTTAAAACTTCTATGCTTTTGTTCTTTAATTCCTTATTTAATCCGTACTGATCAATCGGTTTATAGCTAGCAAAAACTTCTTCTTTATATGACCAAAACAGTCCAAAAACGATACATAGAGAAATGATTACTATTCTTTTCTTCGTAATTCTCCCGCCCTTCTTCATAATGATAGTTATATTTTAACATATAGAAAGAAAATTCTGATATCATGGAGTGGAATAACTTAACTTAGAAACGAGGAACAATTATGGACTCTTACAAACAATATATTAAAGAAGCTCTACCTAATCTTTCTATACATTCCTATAAACAAAATGAGGAAGGATGGGATAATGTAGCGATTATAGTAAATGATGAGCTACTGTTTCGTTTCCCGCGAAAACAGGAATATGCAATGCGAATTCCATTAGAAAAAGAACTATGCACACTTCTCTCTTGTTCACTACATGAAATTGAAGTTCCAAAGTATCACCTATTCTATGAAAAGAATACTGATGCTATTCCGCTTTGTAGCTACTATACTCTCATTCATGGTGAACCTTTAAAAACAGAAATAGTTACTACACTAGAAAAACAAGAACGAAAAGCACTTATTACACAATTAGCAACTTTCCTTGCTGCTCTACATAGTATTCCTTTAAAAAGTGTTACAGCGTTAGGATTCCCTATTGAAAAAACACTTACCTACTGGAAAGAGCTACAAGCTAAATTAAATGAGTATGTTACTAACAGTCTAACTTCGTTCCAGAAATCAACCTTAAACCGTTTATTCGAGAATTTCTTTGCCTGTCTAGCTACATCTAAATTTCAAAATACAATCATTCACGCCGACTTTACACATCATCACATTTTATTTGATAAACAAAATAAAACCATTTCAGGGGTTATCGATTTTGGTGATGCTCAAATTGGAGATCCTGCCTTTGATTTTGCTGGGCTATATTATGATTTCGGACATGAATTTACTACATCAGTATATGAACAATACAGTACACTTACTTCACACCATGATCCATTACTCATTCACCGCATCACAAGTTTTTATCAATACAGTCCTTTACTACATAATATGATTTATAACTTTGAAACAAAGAATGAACTTGAATTTCTAGCAAGTATAGAACAACTGAAAGTAATACTGCAGGGATGAGATTACATTCTCTCCCTATATTCCCTCTCCTCATACATCATTAACTTTTTATCCATTTCAATAATGACTTTATATAGTTGAAATGCTTGTAAAATTTGCAGTTGAATCCCAAAAGGAGCATTCTGTTCTTTTAACCATTGAAATACTTGCGTTTCATCTTTCATTGATTATTCCTCCCTTTATTAAAATCTGCTACAAATATACGGTACATGATGAAAAGCTTTTCATGTCAATAACAAAAAAGAATGCAACATTGCATTCTTTAATGTACGATATTTTTCTTCTGTTTCGCTTCTTTCTTTACTTCTTCCCCTTGGCATTCACTACGAAATGCACAACTTATACACTCAGAACGAAAATGACGCTCTGTATAATGCTCAGGTTGCTGTAACATTTCTTTCATTCTAGATAAATGAGCCATTCCAGTTACAATATCTTCCGGTTTCGGAATGTAGTCATACGTAGTTCCTTCTATTAAATTAATAACTTCAATTTTCCCTGGAAGAATGCCGAAAGCTTTATAACTAAATACTGTCATTAACTTTTGACAAAGAGCAAGCATTTCCTCATCCGCATCGACAACATACTTTTTAATTACAAACGACTCAGTACTCCACTCACCAACTTCTAATGTCAATGACATGTGGACACCTAACTCTTCCATATATGTTTGAAATTTTTCATATAAAAATAACGGCGGTGTCTGACTATCATCTCTTTCAACAAACTGTAATAAGTGATCCGTTAGCTTCGCTAACACAATGTAATACTCCATCTTCGAAGCAAACATATTAATCCTTACTTTTTTCCAATACTTTTCTATTAATATTAAAAGTACAATTTTCGTTTGTTGGCCTGCCGGTAGTGTGTAATATTCGTTAATAATTCGATTCACAATCATTTGTGCGATTTGTTGCCATTCAAACGAAGAAGGTTCTCTTCTTTTTATATGACGAAAATAAAATTTATGCGGACAACGCATAAAATCATACAAATGATAATCTGTCATCGTTTTAATTGCGATTTTCTCATGCACTTGCTCTTCATCTCCCTTCTGCCATTAAGAAAGGTGTTTTACAAATTCAGCTCCAAACTGTAAACATTTCTCTACATCTTCATCTTCTGGCGTTAATTCTACTTTTAATCCTTCTAACACAACTTCTGCCCCGCGTTCTTTTAGCTTTTCTATTAAAATGTCAACTGCCACGCCATATTTTGGATAAGCCGAATCACATGATCCGAATACTGCCGCTTTTTTCCCAGTTAAATCAATAGAATCCATTGCGTCATAAAAATCTAAGAAATCATCAGGAAGGTCACCATCTCCCCAAGTGTATGCACCTAAAATAATTCCATCATACTGTTCTAACATAGAAGCTTCTGGTGAATCCATAATATCAATCACTTCAATTTCATTTTCAGTTTCACGAATCACGCCGGCAATATGATCAGCCATTTCCTCTGTATTTCCACTCATGCTTGCAAAAATCATTACTAACTTACTCAACTGAACCTCTCCCTTTACTTTGTATCTCTTGTTCTGTTTGAATGCTCTTCTTCTCATCTACATATTCAGAACGAATTACATTTCGTTGCCATTCCATATGCTGATCAACTTCTTTATTTTTATCTTTTAATCCCCTCCGTAGAAGGTGAAATTTTTTTCTCATTAACATGTCGCATCCATCCTATTGATAATAATTATCAATTTCAACTACTTTTAGATTAATTGACATTGATTATCACTGTCAACAACTTTTTTAAAAAAAATGATTAAAATGTACAAGCTTGTCCGTTAGCTATTCATATACTATAAATGAGCATAGTTCTTTCTCAGCCCTCTCTGACGGAAAGAAATAAAAGCAACTGCGATAGAGCGCAGTTGCCTTTTTTTATCCCACTTTAATGGGCAGTAAAACCCCCACTGATTAAAGTTTCACTTTATACTTTTCTATGATTTCAATAATCTCATTGTTGTCTCTAAAAATAATTCCACTCCATAAATGAGAGCTGATTCATCTACATCAAATTTTGGATGATGATGCGGGTAGCAAGTATCTATCTTTTTATTACCAGTCCCTAATTTAATAAAACAACCAGGTGCTTTTCTTAAATATGCCGAAAAATCTTCTCCTCCCATAGAAGGTTCAAGCTTCACAACACGCTCATTTCCAAACAAATATAGTGCACTTTCTTCTACTACTTTCGTAATATATTCATCATTAATAACCGGATCATATCCATATCGATACGAATATGTATACGCCCCTCCATGTGCTTCTGTAATTCCTTTCACGATTTTCTCAATTTTCTCTTCGGCTTCTATCCTTAATGCTTGATTAAATGAACGAACAGTTCCCATTAAAGTTGCTGCACTAGGAATAATATTATCAGCCATCCCCCCATGAAACTGCGTAACCGAAACGACTCTTTGCATAAAAGCACTTGTATTTCTTGATACAATATGTTGTAAATTTGTAATAATCTGTGCTCCGATAGCAATAGGATCTATCGTTTCTTCTGGCCTCGCCGCGTGCCCTCCTTTCCCTTGAATTTCAACTGTAAATACGTCTGGTGCAGCCATCATCGGCCCATACGCAATGCCTATCTTCCCGCTCTCAAGTCCTGACATAACATGTAAACCTATTACATAATCAACACCATCCATTACGCCTGCTTCAACCATTTCTTGTCCCCCGCCGGGATACACCTCTTCTGCATGCTGAAAGAATAGACGAATCTCACCTACAAAATTTTCCTTTATATTTGATAGTACTTCTGCTGTACCCAACAAAATAGCCGCGTGAGCATCATGCCCACATGCATGCATTACACCTTTATTCACAGACGTATAAGATTTACTTGTCTCCTCTTGAATTGGCAACGCATCTATATCAGCTCGAATCGCAATCACTTTCCCTTGTTCGGTTCCTCTTTTAATTGCTAGTACACTATACTTCGTCGGTCTCGTTACTTCAAAAGAAGAAAATGAGCATACTGTATCATATATAAATTGCGAAGTTTCTTTTTCATGAAACGATAATTCTGGATACTTATGGAAATACCTTCTCCATTTCACGATATTTTCTTCCGAAATTAGATTCTTCCACACTCTATCCATGATAATTTCCTCCTTTTTAAAAGGGCTAAAAATGTAAAAGTTTACTTCGTCTCGAATGACTCATAAGCACAAATACTATATTTTACGTATTCTTCTAGTCCACTTTTATGTATTCACACAATCCACTTCCTATTTACATATCAAATCCATTACAAATTGATGCTGAATGTAATATAATTGCTAAGTTAGGGATTTTCTTTTTTAGTATTTAGTGCTAATATCAGAAAAGAGCCTTTTGACTTATTTTTACCTAAAATGTGGAATTTTGTTTTTTTCACAATAATGTAGGACATGATACCTACAAAGAGCTATTATTTCATTAAGAGAGGGAAAGACATGGAAAGATTAAAAGAGATATGGTCTCGACCACTCACACAATGGGTTGCAAAGACGGTTTATTACCTTGCAATTTTATTTGCATTACTTTGGTTGTATGGATTCCATGATACAAACACAAGTACATTTATTTACAATGAATTCTAGGGTGGGAACGTTATGAAGTTATTAGAACAAATTGAAAAGTGGGCTATTGAAACGCCTGATCAAACTGCTTTTGTTTGGCGAGATGCGAAAATTACGTACAAACAATTAAAGGAAGATTCTGATGCGTTAGCACATTGGATTTCTTCTGAGTATCCAGATGATCGTTCACCAATTATGGTGTATGGCCATATGCAACCTGAAATGATTATTAACTTTTTAGGATGTGTAAAAGCTGGACATGCTTATATTCCTGTAGATTTATCTATCCCAGCTGATCGTGTACAACGTATCGCTGAAAATTCTGGTGCGAAACTACTTTTATCAGGAACTGAAGTAACTGTAACTGATTTACCAGTTCGCATTGTAAGTGAGGACAACTTAAAAGATATTTTCTTTACTCATAAAGGGAACACTCCAAATCCTGAACATGCGGTAAAAGGTGATGAGAACTTCTACATTATTTACACATCAGGAAGCACAGGTAATCCGAAAGGGGTTCAGATTACTTATAACTGCCTTGTAAGTTTTACAAAATGGGCTGTAGAAGATTTCAACTTACAAACGGGGCAAGTATTCTTAAACCAAGCACCTTTCTCATTCGATTTATCTGTCATGGATATTTACCCATCATTAGTAACAGGTGGTACACTTTGGGCAATCGATAAAGATATGATTGCACGTCCAAAAGACTTGTTTGCTTCTCTAGAGCAATCGGATATACAAGTATGGACTTCCACACCATCTTTCGCAGAAATGTGTTTAATGGAAGCATCTTTCTCTGAGAGTATGCTACCGAACATGAAAACATTCTTATTCTGCGGTGAAGTGTTACCAAATGAAGTAGCTAGAAAATTAATTGAGCGTTTCCCAAAAGCAACAATTATGAATACGTACGGTCCAACAGAAGCTACTGTCGCTGTAACAGGTATTCACGTTACAGAAGAAGTGCTTGATCAATACAAATCACTTCCAGTTGGCTACTGTAAATCAGACTGCCGCCTTCTTATTATGAAAGAAGATGGAACGATTGCACCTGATGGTGAAAAAGGTGAAATCGTAATTGTCGGTCCAAGCGTAAGCGTTGGATATTTAGGAAGCCCTGAATTAACAGAAAAAGCATTTACTATGATTGACGGTGAGCGCGCCTATAAAACAGGCGATGCTGGCTATGTTGAAAATGGTCTTCTATTCTATAATGGTCGTCTTGATTTCCAAATTAAGCTGCATGGTTATCGAATGGAATTAGAAGAAATTGAGCATCATCTTCGTGCGTGTTCTTACGTAGAAGGAGCAGTTATCGTTCCAATTAAAAAAGGTGAGAAATACGATTATTTATTAGCGGTTGTTGTTCCTGGAGAACATTCATTTGAAAAAGAATTCAAATTAACATCTGCAATTAAAAAAGAACTCAATGAGCGATTACCAAACTACATGATTCCACGTAAATTCATGTATCAATCTTCTATTCCAATGACACCAAATGGAAAGGTAGATCGCAAAAAATTATTGAGTGAGGTTACAGCATGACCGCATATGGATCATTTTATTTTTTCGCTATAGTGGGCATTTTATTAATACCTACTATCATAGCTGGATTAAAAGGTAAAATGTTGCGTAAATATAATGCAGTATTAACATTAGTCATGATCGCTATTATCTTCTCAGATAAACCGAAGCAAGCGATTATGTTAGCCGCATTTATTATTTGGCAATATGCCCTAATTAAAGGCTATTTAATTTTAAGAAAACAAAATAATAGTACATTCATGTTTTGTATAGCTGTTATTTTATCGATTTTGCCACTTATTTTGGCGAAAATCGCACCATTTGTACCTGAATTGCATTTTATTGTTTTCGCAGGTATGTCTTATGTAACATTTAGAGCTGTACAAATGGTCTTTGAAGTTCGTGATAATTTAATTAAAGAACTTTCCTTCTTTAATTTCTGGGAATTCGTTTTATTCTTCCCTGCGATTTCAAGTGGACCTATCGATCGTTATCGTAGATTCCAAAAAGATATCCAAAAGCCACCTAGTGCTGAGGAATATCAAAATTTACTATATACAGGGCTTAATCGTATTTTCCAAGGTTTTCTGTATAAGTTTATAATCGCGCACTTGATAACAACATACCTTGTAAAGGCAGTATTCGCCAATCAAGATACACTTTTATCTAATGTGATTTTTATGTACGCTACTAGCATGCAGTTATTCTTTGACTTTGCAGGTTATAGTGCGTTCGTAATTGGTATCAGTTATATGATGGGAATTAAAACTCCTGAAAACTTTAATAAGCCATTCCTTAGTCGTAATATTAAAGACTTCTGGAACCGCTGGCACATGAGTTTATCATTCTGGTTCCGTGATTTTATTTACATGCGTTTCGTCTTTTTTGCAACGAAGAAAAAGTTAATTAAGAACCGTTACACTATTTCGTATATCGGGGCATTTTTAAACTTCTTCATTATGGGAATTTGGCACATCCAAGGAAGCGCTGTTGCGCAGTATGTTATTTATGGTCTATATCATGCCGCACTGTTTATTTTATTCGATATTTTTGAACGAAAAAACAAGAAGCATAAGTTTTGGCCAAACAATAAATTTACACACGTCCTTGCGATTGTAATTACGTTCCACGTTGTATGTTTCGGTTTCCTCATTTTCTCTGGACACCTTAACAGATACTTTTAATGCACCCTTCTTATACCATTAAGAAGTTGCACATATAATATATTTCGGATATAAAGGAGATTTTAAAAATGGCAGAATTCAAAGAGCAAGTATTAGATATTTTAGAAGAAGTATGTGAAAACGATATTGTAAAAGAAAACTTAGATGTTCAATTATTTGAAGAAGGTATTCTTGATTCTTTCGCTGTAGTATCTTTATTAGTTGAATTCCAAGAGCGTTTAGATATTGAAGTTTCTATTTCTGATTTTGACCGTGACGAGTGGGCTACTCCAAACATGGTTATTAAGAAGTTGGAAGAAATCCGATGAACAAAGCAAAATTTGGTCCGATGCTTTTAGCATTGGCCCTTTTTGCTGTATTCTTACTTATTCCAACGCGCTTCCTACTTCCACTTTTAAGTGATGAAAAAGTAGAACAAGCTGCCACTTCTTTAAAAGAAGAAAAGATTCAAAGTATGATTTTACAGCAAAAGATGTTAGCAGACTCGAAATACCTTCCGATGTATGGTTCATCGGAATTCGCACGTATGGATGCTTACCATCCATCAAATTATTTCAAAGTAAAGCCTGAAGGATTCACACCATTCCTACTTGGACGTGGCGGAACACAAGACCTTGTACATGTATTAAACTTTGCATCTACGATGGATCAATTGAAGGATAAGAAAATGGTATTCGTTCTTTCTCCGCAATGGTTTGTGCCACAAGGTATTGATGAAACACACTTTGCACCTAACTTTTCAAAGCAACAAGGTTACCACTTCATTTTCAACGATGATGTAAAACCTGAAATGAAAAAGCAAATTGCAAAGCGTTTATTAAACTTTGAGATCGTTAAGAAAGAAACTTTACTTAAAATTTCGCTTGAAGGTATCGTTTACGATGATACAAAGCATAAAATAAAAGCACTTGCTGCTAAACCTTTCGCTTATATTTATCGTAACATTTTAGATCGTAAAGATTTATTTACAGCTATGTTTAATATTAAACCGCATAAAGAAAAACTTGACCCGTCATTAAAACAAATGAGCTGGGAAGAGGCTCGTAAACATGCAGATCAAACAGGTGCAGCAGAATCTGGATCTAACAATTACGGTATTGAAGATGGTTACTTCAACAGCAAAATCAAGAAGAAATTAAAGCAACGTGAAGGCTACTTAAAAAATGATGCTTATGATCAATCGCCAGAATATGAAGATTTACAAATTGCACTTGATTTATTAAAACAATCTGGTGCAAAACCACTCTTCATTTCTGTTCCTGTAAAAGGTCCTTGGTACGATTACGCTGGCTTCCCGAAAGAACGCCGAGAATTGTACTATAAGAAAGTTCATGAGCAAATTGAGAAAGCTGGCTATCCAATTGCCGACTTCTCAAATCATGAGTATGATAAATACTTCTTAAAAGATCACATGCACTTAGGTTGGAAAGGCTGGGTTTATATTGATGAAGCCATCCAACAATTTTATAAAGCAAACTAAAGAAAAGACCGCTTGAATTATTCAAGTGGTCTTTTTCTATATATATTTTGCAATTGTTCAATTACGTTATCTGCTTCTTTCATCACTCTCTCCACTACATGCTGAGCTGATTCTATTCGTGCTAATGATGACGCTTGTCCTGCCCAAAGTGACATATATTCTCCATTATTTTGCTTTGCTGCTTGTTGGCGTATTTTAGAGGTTAATACATTTTGCACCGGATACATCGGAAGGTCTTCTTCTTTCCCTTCATGCTTCTCTATAAATTCATTACGAATACCTCGTGCATATTTCCCGGAAAACGCACGAGTCACAGTTGTACTCGTATCTGTACTACGTAAAACCGCTTTTTTATACACGTCATGCGTAATACTCTCTTCACTCGTTAAAAAGGCTGATCCCATTTGAACAGCTTCTGCTCCCAGTGTAAATGCTGCAACAAGCCCTTGCCCGTTCATTACACCACCTGCTGCAACAATCGGGATATGCGGAACTGCTGCTACTAACTGCGGAATTAATGCGAACGTCCCAATCATAGCGTCCTGTTCTTTCCCGATAAACGTTCCTCTATGGCCCCCTGCCTCACTACCTTGACCGACAATAATGTCTACTCCTAATTCAGCAAGTACTTTCGCCTCTGCCACATGGGTAGCTGTTCCGATGACTTTTATTCCTCTTCTTTTCAAGTCATTTATTTCTTCTTTTTCTAACATTTGAAATGCAAAGCTAACGACTGGCACATTTTCTTCTACTAACACTTGTAATTGTTCTTTATAACTTTTTGGAAGCTTTAACTGTTCTTCTTCCTCTATACCCAATCCTCTATTCACTCCGCTAAGTAATCCCTTGGCCAAGTTTATCTTCTCTTCTTCTATTTGTATCTCTTTCGTTAATAGTAAATTAACACCGAAAGGCTTATCTGTTCGTTCCCGTATTTTATAAATCGCTTCACGAATTTGTTCTGGGCTCATATAGCCTGCTCCAAGCGTTCCTAATCCTCCGCTATTACTCACAGCTGCAACGAGTTCTGGCGTCGTAATCGCACCCGCCATACCTGCTTGAATGATGGGATACTTAATTTGTAATGTATCTATAACTCGGCTTGTAAACATCATCTCTCCTCCTATTCCCTTTATATCTTCTTTATTTGACAAACTTTCCCCTTCTTTTACAAGGGTTGAACTTCCTATGAAGCGAATATATTGAAAGTGAAGGAGGCTGAAAACAATGATATATCCAAATGCATTACAACAAGGTGATACAGTAATGATTATTGCACCGTCCGGCCCACCAACAATTGAAAATGTATTAAAAGGTGTAAACGTACTACAAGAAATAGGTTTATCTGTAGTAATCGGGAAGAGTGTTTATGAGAAATATGGATATTTAGCTGGAAGCGATCAAGTTCGGCTCGATGATATACATGAAGCATTTTCAAACCATGAAGTAAAAGCCGTTTTCTGTGCACGAGGTGGTTACGGAAGTGCTCGTCTCCTCCCCCACATTCAATATGAAATCATTCGGCAAAACCCAAAAATCTTTTGGGGATATAGCGATATTACAGCTTTACATACTGCTTTTTCACGTTATGCAAAGCTTGTGACATTTCATGGCCCAATGGTTGAAGAATTAGGGAAAGGTGTAGATTCTCTTTCTTTATCTTCTTTCAATCAACTCTTTCATCCGTATTCAACCATTTTATCTGCATCAGAATGTATCGTACCTAGCCCTTCCCATACAGTTACAGGTCAGTTAGTTGGAGGCAATTTAGCGGTGTTAACGAGTATCATTGGCTCCTCCTACGAGATAAATACAGCCAATAAACTTTTATTGCTTGAAGACATTGGGGAAGAACCATATCGCATTGACCGTATGTTAAATCAGCTACTTTTATCTGGAAAGTTTAATGAATGTAGTGGTGTTATTTTTACAAGTTGTCATGACTGCACTCCTTCTAAACCATCTCAATCATTGCAAACAATACTATATGAATATTTCACTTCATATGCTATACCTGTCCTATTCGGTTTACCGATTGGACATATAAGCCCAAACATTGGGATTCCTCTTGGAGCTACAGCGACAATAAATACAAATAATAAAACACTCTCTA
>NZ_JAKUFF010000080.1:0-18158 GCF_022663305.1 Bacillus cereus group sp. BfR-BA-01408
ATAGTCGATATATTCTAAAAATCGCCGATATAATTTCACTTACCGACAAAAACATAAGAAAATCCCTTTCACAATCTAAAGAAAACGCCTCCATTGAAATGGATTCCACACCTATTCCAATAACTTTACACTCTATGTGAAAAAGTTCACAAATAGGTCATAATTTGTGAAGTAATTCACAATAATACGTGCTACAATATGAGTGTAAAGAAGTTAAACAACATTAAATTAGTATTTTAATTAATTACTTAAACAATCATAAAAAAATATATGTGAACAATAGAGAGGGGAAATTACCATGAAAAAAGGTATCAATCGTGTAGTATTAGTAGGAACAGGAGCTGTAGGTTGTAGTTACGCTTACTCAATGATCAACCAAGGTGTAGCTGAAGAATTCGTATTAGTAGATGTTAATGAAGCAAAAGCAGAAGGGGAAGCAATGGACTTAAGCCATGCGGTACCATTCTCTCCATCACCAACAAAAGTTTGGAGCGGTAGCTATGCAGATTGTAAAGATGCAGATTTAGTAGTTATCACTGCTGGATTACCACAAAAGCCAGGTGAAACTCGTTTAGACTTAGTTGAGAAAAATACAAAGATCTTTAAACAAATCGTTCGCGGTATTATGGATAGCGGATTCGATGGAATCTTCTTAATCGCAACTAACCCAGTTGATATTTTAACTTACGTAACTTGGAAAGAATCTGGTCTACCAAAAGAGCGCGTAATTGGTTCTGGTACTACTTTAGACTCTGCTCGTTTCCGTTACATGTTAGGTGACTACTTAGATGTAGATCCACGTAACGTTCATGCTTACATCGTTGGTGAACACGGTGACACTGAACTTCCAGTATGGAGTCACGCTACTATCGGTGTACAAAAACTAGAAACAATTTTAGCTAACAACGCACAGTACAAACAAGAAGACTTAGATAAAATCTTCGAAAACGTACGTGATGCGGCTTACCATATTATCGAGCGTAAAGGTGCAACTTACTACGGAATCGGTATGTCACTACTTCGTGTAACTAAAGCAATCTTAAACAACGAGAACAGCGTATTAACTGTATCTGCATACCTTGAAGGTCAATACGGTGAGAAAGATGCTTACGTAGGTGTTCCAGCTGTAATTAACCGTGAAGGTGTACGTGAAATCGTAGAGCTTGAGTTAAATGAGGATGAAAAAGCGAAATTCGCTCATTCTGTAAAAGTATTAAAAGAAACAATGGCACCAGTACTATAATAATTGCTAAATAATCCAGAAGTGGGGAACTACTTCTTACTTCTGGATTTATATATAATTTAATATAAATTCCTTTTCCGGTTTCCCTTGTATATCCCCAATATACCCCTTTTGCTGGATCAGGGTCGTTTATAGAAAAGAGCACTCTACTTTGCGTAGAGTGCTCTTTATTATTATCATTTTTTAGGCGTCAATCCTAATTTCTTTAAAATATCTGCCAGTGTACCGCTTTTTGATTTTTCTACAGGTGTTTGTGATTTGGATGCATCTGGACCTTTTTTCAAGAAATTCTTTTCAACGAAGCGAATATCTTTTTCGTCGACAATACCATCTTTGTTAAGGTCGCCGTCTTTCACAGATAGTCCTTTTTTACCGTAGTTGTTAGCGATAATTTCAGCATCTTTTATATCAATTACTTTATCGCCATTTACATCACCTGCAAGGTTTTCATCAAAGCGTGCATAATAATATTGGCCAAGTAGCTTACCGTCTTTTTCAGTACCAAGTTTCGTTGTTAGTCGGCTTGTTAAATGCCCTGGTACTTCTACATATAAGTTATAGTCGCGTTTATTAACAGGAAGTCCATTTAGTTTGAAGGATCCGTATTTATCAAGTGAGCCTTCAAACTTATGACGGTAAGAATCTGTTGCATATACTTTTACGCCAAGTTTTGTATAATCGAATTTTTCATCTAAATATCCGCGTTCATTTAAGAAAGCACCAGGTTTAATACTTCCTTCGACTAGTGAGTTTAAAGACATAACTGAGAATGTTTGATCTTGAAGGACACGCATTCTATTTGGCTCTGATTCACCTTGTTTCCAGTAAGCGAACACTGATAAATCTAATTGAGCATTTGCTTCATAAAACTCATCATTTTCTACTTTGAACGTTACATCAATGAACGGGAAATCACCATCTAATCCAGCGAAGTTTTTGTCATCGATAGCTCCGCCAACTGTAACAGAACCTTCTTCTAGTTTCGGTTCATTTACTTTTGCGGTCACCCTTTTTTCGGAAAGTAGCTTTTCAAAAGCAGGATTTAATTTCGCATTTGCAAATTTGAAGTTCTTTTCTAGGAATTTTACGTTAAATTCCCCAGCAACAAATTGTTTCACATGTTTGGCGTTTAGCGTCACAGTGAATTCATCACCTTTATATACTTCTTTTTTATCATAACTAGTTTTCGCATATTGAGCTCCTTGCGGGATAAACCAATAGTTATTTACACCGCTCGGATAGTCAGCTCCTGCAGTTGCATAATCGAAAATATATACGCCTGTATTCATTGGACCTTCAGTTTTAAAGGATTCAGGAGTAATGCCAACTTTAAAGTCACCATTTGCATTAATAGGTAAAAACTTATGCAAGTATGGAGAATAATCATAGTACATCACTCCGTTTGCTTCTTGCGTAATGTTTAATCCTTTTCCTTTTAAGTAGTCAACGTTCGAATCATACACATTTCCTTTAATCCATAGTGCTTTTTTACCGTCTTCTACTGTATAGTTCTCTTCATTTAATTCATAAATACCAGGCTGTAATCCAGTTAATTTCACTTCTGGCGGTGTATTATCAATTACGACATAATCCCCTTTCACACGTGCTTTACCGTCTTTATCGTAGCCAACAAACTCAATTGTGTAATCACCTTCTGGTAAGTCGATTTTCTCATCACCAATTGGTTTTGCAGGATCATTTGTAAAAGGATACACCCTGCCGTTAAAGAATGAATCTAAGTAGTAATACACATCAGTTTTTAATCCACTAGTGTTTAATGTACCAAGGAAACCGAGAGCTTTATTTGTTTTGGAATCTTTCACGATAAGATCTAACGTTTCAAGTTCGCTGTTTAATTGGAACGCCCCGTGCAAATACGATTCACGGTATGGATTGAATTTAGATGTATCAGTTGAAATTGCTTTTCTTGATAATATTGCATTTTCAATACCAGGTTCTGATACACGAATAGAGAACGGAATTTGGTACGTTTCTTCTTTATTTTTCGTATTTGTAATATGAATATATCCTTCATATCGGCCTTGTTTTACACCGGCTGGAACATTAATTTTTGCTTCAATTTCATCTGATTTGCCAGCATCAAGAGTAATTGTTTCTG
Organism: Bacillus cereus group sp. BfR-BA-01408; assembly: GCF_022663305.1. Lineage (NCBI taxonomy): Bacteria > Bacillati > Bacillota > Bacilli > Caryophanales > Bacillaceae > Bacillus > Bacillus cereus group sp. BfR-BA-01408. The sequence continues at coordinate 3,363 of NZ_JAKUFF010000080.1, forward strand.
GAACAGAAACTTTTACACCGTTTGCGGTAGCGTCGTTAATAGAAGAAGATGCTGGTGTATAAGAAATTTCTGTTTTAAATTCTTTTTTCTCTTGTTTATTATGATTTTGTACTTTTATATTTCGTTTTTGTTCAAGAGATTCACCGTCTTTTTGATAGAACTTCCCGAATGCAATGGATCCAGTTTCTTCAGGTACTTCAATTACTTCATCATTTACAACTGTTTTTGTTGTATCTAGCACTTTAAAACTAGTTTCCGTATGAACGGCGTTGTACGCATCTACTCGTCCAGCTCCAACTTCATATACGGAATACTTTTCTTTTAAATCATCAGCTGTGTTCATAAGAGACGCCTTTACATCGAATGGAGAGTATTCTGGGTGTTCTTGTAAAATAAGAGCAGCAACGCCCGCGATATGAGGAGAAGCCATAGATGTTCCTTGCATACGCTCATAGGAAACATCATAATTTTCGCCCTCTTGTGGGTCGTTAATATATTCAGGTACTGTTGAAAGTACAGCAACACCAGGCGCTGTAATATCTGGTTTAATATCATCATTTGATGTAACAGGACCGCGTGAGCTAAAGTCTGCAAGATGATCGCCTTCTGTTTGAATATAACTAAGTTCGTCAAAGGTAAAGGATGTATTACCTTGTTCGATTTGAGCTTTTAGTTTTTCACCGTCTTCTTTCGTTAGGCGGAATGCGGGAATGTATTTTGTACTTTCGCCAACGTAGAAAGGAATTTCTCCGTCCACATTGTTATAAATAATAACGGCTTTTGCACCAGCTTGTTTTGCATTCGCAATTTTTTCATCAAATGACAGTGTACCACGTGCAACGAGAGCGATTTTTCCTTTTACATCTTTTTTACTAAACTCGTCAGGCGTACCAATTCCTACAGATTCAATAGGTAAAGTTTGTCCCTTGAAATCTTCTATTTTATCAGTAAAGTTTTTGCCGAATAAAATTAGGTTAGGAAATTGTAATTGTCCAGCATGACCTGATAGTTTCGGTAAGGAAATAGAGCTATCACTTGCGCCAACCGTAATCGCAAATGGAGAAGCACCTGGTGATCCGAGTGTCGCTGGATTTGGACCAGAGTTTCCAGCAGCAACGACTGTAACAACACCGGAAAGCATCGCGTTATTGACAGCGATAGACGTAGGATCAAGTGGATTGTTGCTATCGTCACCTAACGATAAGTTAATAACATTCATGCCGTCAGAAATAGATTTATCGATTGCAGCAATAATACCAGAACTATCTCCGCTTCCATATGGACCGAGTACACGATAGTTATACAGTTCAATGTCAGGTGCAACACCTTTTACTGCGGAATCTGATGTGTTTTTCTTTTGCGCAGAAACGATACCTGCTACGTGAGTACCATGCGCAGTGTAGAAGGAAGAGCCACGATCATCAAATTCAGGAGCACCAGATTGTTGCCACTCTGTATAAGTTGTTTCCATCGGATCTGCATCGTTACTAATAAAGTCCCAACCTTTTACGGAGTTTGGATCTATCTTGCTAGAGTCTTCGCCAGGTTTTGCACGATAGCCCTTATATACGTCTTTTAAGTCAGGATGATTGTAATCAATACCTGTATCTAATACACCAACTTTAATTCCTTTTCCGGTAATGCCTTCGCTATGTAACTTATCGACCCCAATTTGCGGAATACTATCTGTTAGTTTTTGAGGTGCTTTCTGCTCTGCTTGTTTTGGTAAATTTAATTTCACTTCGTAATCTTTCCAAATACGTTTTACAACGCCAATCCGTAACAATTCTTCCACTGTATTTGCAGGTAATGTCAGCGCAACCCCATTTATCGCATGTTTATAAGAACGTTTAATTTGTACTGACTGGAAATTCCCTGACTTTACTGATGGGCTGAACTGATAAAGACGTTTTAGTCCTTTTTGAAATTCCTCATGTTCTTGATCAATACGTGCCTTTATATTTTCAGGAGCAGCTTGTAACCCTTTTTCTTTTTGTTTTAATTCATTAATCTTTACTGGAGCCGTTTGAAATTCTACAATGATATTTACTGGTTCGGAACTACTTGTATTAATATCTGGCGAGATAGTAAAACCAGGGTTGGCATCTAACGTTTGTAATGCCTGACGCTGTTCTTTAGAAAGTTTTGATAGTAAAGACTGGGCGTTTGAAGAGTCAATTTGGTTAATAGGATTTTCAGCAAGTACATTGAACGGAAGGGCAGTTGAAAACAGAACGCCAGCCGTTACAATTCCGGTAACAAATCGATTTTTCTTTTTCATGTATAAGCCTCCGATAATTTATATTTTAAAAATTATTTCTCTGTGCCTGGCGTTTGCTCTGCATGGAATGTCCAGTTTAGCTGTAAGGAATCACCCTGAAATTTATTTTGATCTTGTTCGTTGTCTTCAAAGGAGAAGAGCACGTGTAAATAATCTGTTTCACCAGATTTAATACCGTCTATTAAGTTATGACGTTCTAAAGAAGTAGCCACATCCTCAGGTTTCATAGTCTTTAATTGTGATAGTTTTGTTTCCCACAAAATTTCATGATCATCGTTTGGATTAGATGGTTTTCCATCATTCACTAAAAATTTGACGATGATGTGATCGCCTAAATCTTCACCATCATTATTTTTCTTTGCATCTGTAACTTCATAGGATGTTTCAAGTGCTACTTTTGCAATATCCAATGACCCTTTATTTTCAAGCGTGAAATTCTTTTCAATAAAATCACCTGGCTTTAAATCTTTCACATCAACGATTACACTGGGATTAATAGAAAGGTCTAGTGTTCCAGCTTGAAATGAGTTACTAGATGTTTCAGAATCACTGAAGTAGGCGAATACACCGCCGAATGTAAGGGATAAGCCGAGCGTTGCGGTGACAACTCCCATTCCAACCTTTTGTTTTAATGACATAAGAAAGCCCCCTAATTAAATTTTTATAGCGACTGTTCGTAACAAGGATAAATAAGTAAACATAGTAGTCCACTATGAATTATAGTTGCGAAAAGTTGCTGTTCTTTATTGAGAACAAGTATATGCTTATCAATTTTCCATTTCAATAAAATTGTGACGAAAAATGTTGAGAAACATTTTTTTATGACAGATTATTTTGTTACGATTTTAAGTGATACATAACGTGTAAAATAGAGTGAATCTAATAAAATAAAGGTTGAGAAAAAAATATTATGTTGAAAGATTAGTATGAAATGAAGCGTTTTCAATGAATATTCGTCAAAATTCGATATTTTATATAGAAATGTGAAAAAAGACCAACATTTTTAAGAAAAAAACGTATATTTTTTATAAATTAACAAGGATATTTCAGTTTTTCGAAGAAATGATAAATTATAAAAAATTCTGTCATCTTAGTGAGGTGAGCATATTGAACGTAATAAATTGTGAAGAAGTGAAACGAGATGAGTTTCATACAGAAAAGTACTATGAAAGTTATAACATCTTTGGCGCACATATTGTGACGGAAGATGAGATGCGAGGTGTACGATTTACAGTATGGGCTCCTCATGCGAAAGCAATGAGTGTTGTTGGAGATTTTAATGAATGGGATTATGAGCAACATAAGATGCTACAAGTGACAGAAGAGGGAATTTGGTCCTTATTTATACCGCATATTGAAGAAAAAGAAATATATAAATATGCGATTGAAACGATGGCTGGTGATGTCATTTTTAAGGCAGATCCGTATGCTGTGTATGCAGAAGTAAGACCGAATACGGCATCTGTAGTTTTTGATATAAAGGGATACGAATGGAATGATAAAAACTGGAGTCGTAAGAAAAAGAAAAAATCGGTTTATAAAGAAGCGATGACAGTTTATGAATTGCATTTCGGTTCTTGGAAAAAGAAAGAAGATGGAACGTTGTATTCTTACAGGGAAATGGCAGAAGAACTCATTCCTTATGTGGTGGAACATCAATTTACACATATTGAAATTATGCCGCTTGTTGAGCATCCGTATGATCGTTCTTGGGGATATCAAGGAACGGGATATTATGCCGCAACGAGTAGATTCGGCACGCCACATGATTTGATGCATTTTGTCGATGAATGTCATAAATATGGAATCGGTGTCATTTTAGATTGGGTGCCGGGGCATTTTTGTAAAGATGCTCACGGTTTATATTTGTTTGATGGGACACCGACTTATGAATATAAAGATAAAGATGTGCAAGAAAATCCAGTATGGGGAACTGTTAATTTTGATTTAGGAAAGAGGGAAGTACGTAATTTCTTAATTTCAAATGCGTTATTTTGGATGAGATATTTCCATATCGATGGTTTCAGGGTGGATGCAGTTGCAAACATGCTGTACTGGAATAAAGAAGGACAAGAGCAAAGTAATGAGCACGCTGTTTCATTTTTACGGGAGTTAAATGAAGCGGTATTTGCAGAGGATGAAGATTTTCTTATGACAGCAGAGGATTCAACAGCTTGGCCACTTGTAACAGCTCCAACGTATGAAGGTGGGCTTGGATTCAATTACAAATGGAATATGGGCTGGATGAATGACGTGCTGAAGTATATGGAGTGTGCGCCAGAGTACAGAAAATATATTCATGAGAAAATGACGTTCTCTTTACTATATGCTTACTCTGAAAATTTCATATTACCGCTTTCTCATGATGAAGTTGTTCATGGGAAAAAGTCGTTATTAAATAAAATGCCAGGAGACTACTGGGATAAGTTTGCTCAACTTCGTTTATTATATGGATATTTCTTTACTCACCCAGGAAAGAAATTACTTTTCATGGGTGGAGAATTCGGGCAGTTTGATGAGTGGAAAGACCTTGAAGATTTAGATTGGAATTTACATGATTTTGAAATGCATCGTTATATGCATGATTACTTTAAAGAGCTCATAGCATTGTATAAGCGCTCCAAACCACTTTGGCAGCTTGATCATTCGCCTGAAGGATTTCAGTGGATTGATGCTAATAATAATGAGCAAAGTATTTTCTCTTTTATCCGCCAAGGGGATAAACAAGAAGATGCGTTAGTTGTCGTATGTAATTTTACGAAAACTACATATGAAAACTATAAAGTAGGTGTACCAGATTTCGAGTATTATAACGAGGTTTTAAACAGTGATGCTGAGCAATATGGCGGATCAGGGCAAGTAAATAAGAAACGTCTGAAGGCGATTCAAGAACCGTTTCATAATCAAGCAGCACATGTAGAAATTACAATTCCACCATTTGGCGTATCCATATTACGACCAGTGAAGACGAGAAAGGGGAGCAAAAAACAAGATGGCTCAAAAACAAAAGTGCGTAGCAATGTTACTAGCAGGGGGAAAAGGTAGTCGATTAAGTGCATTAACAAAAAATTTAGCCAAGCCAGCTGTTCCATTTGGTGGTAAATATCGCATTATTGATTTTACGCTAAGTAACTGCGCAAATTCTGGTATTGAAACGGTTGGGATTTTAACGCAATATCAACCACTCGAACTTCATAATTATATCGGAATCGGCAATGCGTGGGATTTAGACCGAGTAAGCGGTGGAGTCACAGTATTACCTCCTTATGCGGAGTCTTCAGGTGTGAAGTGGTACACAGGTACGGCAAGTGCCATTTATCAAAACTTAAACTATTTAAGTCAATATGAACCAGAGTATGTTCTCATTTTATCAGGCGACCATATTTATAAAATGGATTACAGTAAAATGCTAGATTACCATATTGAGAAAGAAGCGGACGTTTCCATTTCTGTTATTGAAGTGCCTTGGGATGAGGCGAGTCGTTTCGGTATTATGAATACGAACGAAGAGATGGAGATTGTTGAATTTGAAGAGAAACCGCAATTTCCAAGAAGTAATCTTGCATCAATGGGAATTTACATTTTTAACTGGGCAATTTTGAAAGAGTATTTAGAAATGGATGCAAGAAACCCTGAATCTAGTAATGATTTCGGAAAAGATGTACTTCCGCTTTTATTAGATGAAGGGAAGAAGTTAATGGCGTATCCGTTTGAAGGGTATTGGAAAGATGTCGGAACGGTGAAGAGCTTATGGGAAGCGAATATGGATTTACTTCGCGATGAAACATCACTGAATTTAAATGATCGTAATTGGCGTATTTATTCTGTTAATCCAAACGAACCACCTCAATATATCGCTGAAAAGGCAAAAGTAGAAGAATCACTTATTAACGAAGGATGTGTCATTGAAGGGGACGTGAAGCATTCTGTACTATTCCAAGGAGTGACGGTGGAAGAAGGTAGTATGGTTATTGATTCTGTCGTTATGCCGGGAGCGAAGATTGGTAAAAATGTTGTGATTGAAAGAGCGATCGTTGGATCAGAAATGGTTATTGAAGATGGAACAATTATTCGTCCAGAAAAAAATGTCGACGATGTAGTACTCATTGCTGAAGGGAAATAGAAAAGGGGGATGAAATGAATGGGAGAAAAAATGTTAGGAATTATTAATGCAACGGGAAGTTTTCCTTCCTTAAAGAAAGTAACAGGGCATCGTTCACTAGCGGCGTTACCGTTTGGGGGCCGTTATCGACTCATTGATTTCATGCTTTCAAATATGGTGAATTCTAATATTCATAGTGTAGCGGTTTTTACAAGTCATAAAAACCGCTCGTTAATGGATCATGTTGGTTCAGGAAAACAGTGGGATTTAGATAGAAAAAGAGACGGACTGTTTTTATTCCCGCCAAATTGCCAATGTGATCAAGATGAATTTGGATCTTTTGCGCATTTTAGAAGACATATTGATTATTTTCTAAGAGCTAGAGAAGAATACGTCGTTATTACGAATAGCCATCTCGTAACAGCATTGAATTTTCAAGCGGTGTTAGAGCGACATATACATACGGCATCTGATATTACGGAAGTTTGCCATGAAGGGGTTTCGCTTCAAACGTACGTGTTAAAGAAACAATTACTGTTAGATTTATTCGATTCATATAAAGATGTGGAGCAATATAGCTTATTCGATGTAGTGAGAGAAAAGCGCGGAAAATCACTACATATTGCTACGTATGAGCATACAGGATATGTAGCTATTATTGATTCAATTGAAAGCTACTATAAACATAGCTTAGAAATTTTGCAACCTGCTATTTGGAAGCAACTATTTAAGAAAGAAGCACCAATCTTTACGAAAGTAAAAGATGAGCCACCAACTCGTTATGTAAAGGGTGCAGTCGTGAAAAATACAATGATTGCAAATGGTAGTATTATCGAAGGTGAAGTAGAAAATAGTGTTGTCTCCCGTTCTGTTAAAATTGGGAAAGGTTCAATTGTTCGTAATAGCATTATTATGCAAAAGAGCCAAATTGGAGATAACTGTATAATAGACGGTGTTATTATTGATAAAGATGTGAAAATTGGTGACGGTGTTGTACTAAAAGGAAACGCCGATGAGCCATACGTTGTAGAAAAAGGAAGCGTGCAAAACAGTACGATTAATAGTTATTCTTAAGGAATCAGTGGGGGTTTTTCCTCCACTGATTAAAGTTTTAATTTAAATGAAAACTCGAAGGGAGGAAGCTGCAAGGGAAGTAGTATAAGCTTTTCGTGCAGTGGGACAACAAGTGAATATTTTATTTGCAGTATCAGAATGTGTACCATTTGTTAAATCGGGAGGATTAGCTGATGTAGCAGGTGCGCTCCCAAAAGAGCTAAAAAAATTAGGTGTGGAAGTTCGTATTATACTCCCGAATTATAGTCTTATTCCGCAAAAATTAAGGGATGGATGTACGCTACATAAAGTAATTAACGTCCCGCTTGGGTGGAGAAATCAATATTGCGGAATTTTAAAAGGTGAGCAAGACGGGATTACGTATTACTTAATAGATAATGAATATTATTTTAAGAGGGATTCTCTGTATGGTCATTATGATGACGGAGAGCGTTTTTCTTATTTTTCGAAAGCAGTTTTAGAGTGTATTCCTCATCTTGATTTCGAAGTGGATGTTCTTCATAGCCATGATTGGCATACAGCTATGGTAAATTTCTTACTACGTGAAAAGTATCAAGATAACCCATTATATGAGCATATTAAAACGGTATATACGATTCATAACTTGCAGTTCCAAGGTGTATTTCCTCCTGAAGTGATGTACGACTTGCTAGAACTTGGTGATGAATATTTTCATAGTGAGCAGTTAGAATTTTATGGGAATGTGAACTTTATGAAGGGTGGCATTATCGCTTCTGATCAAATTACAGCGGTTAGCCCGACATACAAAGAGGAAATCCAATATGAGTTTTTCGGTGAGAAGTTAGATGGATTACTGCGAAAATATAATGGTAAGCTTAGCGGCATTGTAAATGGAATTGATACGAGCGTGTACAATCCAGAAACGGATTCGTATATTACTGCTCAGTACGATGCAGATTCATTATATGAAAAGAGTAAAAATAAACGCGCGTTGCAGCGTTATTTTGGTTTGCCAGAAAAAGAAGATACACCAATTATTTCTATGGTAACGAGATTAACGAAGCAAAAAGGTCTTGATTTAGTACGTACTGTATTCCGAGAAATAATGGAAGAAGATGTACAATGTATTATTTTAGGATCAGGTGATTCGGAATATGAGAAATTCTTTGAGTGGATGGCATATGAGTATCCTGAGAAGGTAAAAGTGTATATTGGCTTTAATGAAGAATTAGCCCACCAAGTATATGCGGGAAGTGATTTATTCTTAATGCCATCACTATTTGAACCATGTGGACTTGGACAACTTATCGCATTAGCGTACGGTACGATTCCAATTGTAAGGGAAACAGGCGGATTAAATGATACGGTACAATCTTATGACGAAGAGACTGGAGAAGGAAATGGTTTCAGTTTCACGAACTTTAATGCACATGACATGTTGCACACGGTTCGTCGTGCAATTGAATTTTATCATGATAAACCGGTGTGGGAGCAGCTTGTAAAACAAGCAATGACTGAAGATTATAGCTGGGGAAAATCAGCTCTGGCTTATAAGAAATTGTATAAAAGTCTCATGGAATAACATGTAGGTGGTGAAGAAATGTTTACTCATGTTGAAAGTTTCAAATCAGCTTTTCTAGAAAAGTTAGAGACGATGTATGGTAAAAGTTTCAAAGAATCTACAACTCGTGATCAATACAATACGCTTGGGTACATGGTGCGTGAGTATATGAATAGTCAATGGATTGCAACGAATGAAAGTTATCGGTCTGGAGAGCGAAAGCAAATGTATTACTTATCCATTGAGTTTTTACTTGGGCGTTTGCTTGGAAGTAACATATTAAATTTAGGTATCAAGGATGTATGTGAGCAAGGGCTTTCTGAGCTTGGAATTTCGTTGCAACAATTAGAAGAGGTGGAAGCAGATGCAGGTCTTGGAAATGGTGGACTTGGACGATTAGCAGCCTGTTTCCTTGATTCACTTGCATCTTTAAACTTACCAGGTCATGGGTGCGGAATTCGTTACAAACACGGCTTATTTGATCAAAAAATTGTTGATGGTTATCAAGTTGAATTTCCAGAACAGTGGCTTCTTCATGAAAATGTATGGGAAGTAAGAAGGCATGATCAAGCTGTAGAAGTAAGTTATTTCGGCAATGTTGAACCGCTCTACATTGATGGGCGTTTAGAATTCAGGCATACAAATGCAGAAGTAATTATGGCCGTACCATATGACGTTCCAGTAGTAGGTTATGAGACGAGTACTGTAAATACACTTAGACTTTGGAATGCGGAACCAGTTCCTTTCCCACAAAATTGCAAAGATATTTTGAAATATAAGCGTGAAACAGAGGCGGTATCGGAGTTTTTATATCCAGATGATACGCATGATGAGGGGAAAATACTTCGTTTGAAACAACAGTATTTCCTCGTATCAGCAAGCTTGCAAAATATCGTTCGTATGCATAGAGAAAGATATGGTGACCTTCGTCAATTACATGAGAAAATTGCGATTCATATTAATGATACACATCCAGTTTTGGCGATTCCAGAACTGATGCGTATTTTATTAGATGAAGAAAAACTAGCATGGGAAGAAGCTTGGCACATAACGACGCAAACGATTTCTTATACGAATCATACGACGTTATCAGAAGCGCTTGAGAAGTGGCCAATTCACATTTTTAAACCGTTATTACCGAGAATTTATATGATTATTGAAGAGATTAATGAACGTTTCTGTCATGAACTTTGGGAGCGTTATCCGTATGAATGGCATCGTATTGAAGAGATGGCGATTATTGCGCATGATCTTGTGAAAATGGCTCACTTAGCAATTGTCGGTAGTCATAGCGTAAATGGTGTAGCAAAAATTCATACGGAAATTTTAAAGCAACGTGAAATGCGATTGTTTTATGAGTTTTATCCAGATAAGTTTAATAATAAAACGAATGGAATCGCTCATAGACGCTGGTTAATGAAGGCGAATCCACAGCTAACGAATCTTATTTCAGAGGCGATTGGAACAGAGTGGAAGAAAGAACCGATTAAGCTTCAAGAGCTACAATTAGTTCAATACGATGCGAGTTTCCAAGAGAAATTTGCAGAGGTAAAACAAGAGCGCAAAGAGATTTTAGCAGCGCGCATTCATAATACAATGGGGATTACAATTGATCCTAATTCTATTTTTGATGTGCAAGTAAAAAGGCTACATGCTTACAAGCGACAATTATTAAATGTTCTTCATATTTTATATTTGTATAACCGTTTGAAAGAGGATGCTAGTTTTACATTTTATCCGCGTACTTTTATTTTTGGAGCGAAAGCATCACCTGGCTATTACTATGCGAAAAAAATTATTAAATTAATAAATGAACTTGCAAGGAAAGTGAATAACGATCCGTACGTAAGCCAATATATGAAAGTTATCTTTCTAGAAAACTATCGAGTGTCTGTAGCGGAAGATATATTCCCAGCGGCTGATGTAAGTGAACAAATTTCAACAGCGAGTAAAGAAGCATCCGGAACAGGCAATATGAAATTTATGATGAATGGTGCGATTACGCTCGGCACGTTAGACGGAGCGAATATTGAAATAAAAGATAGAGTCGGTGATGATAACTGTTTCATTTTCGGTTTAACGGCCGAAGAGGTTCTTCATTACTATCAAAATGGTGGATATCGTGCAAGTGATTATTATCACCACAATGGGCACATTAAGAAGGTAGTAGACCAGTTAACGAATGGTTTCTTTGCACAGTCGGGAGCTGAATTTGAAGCAATTTACGATTCTCTCGTTATTCAAAATGATGAATATTTCGTTCTGCGAGATTTTGGCCCATATGCGGAAAAGCAAGAAGCTGTTGGTAGAGCTTATGAGAACCGAACGAAGTGGCTCGAAATGTCGATTTTAAATATTGCACAATCTGGTCATTTTGCGAGCGATCGAACGATTTTACAGTATAGTAATGAGATTTGGGGTATTGGTAATACAGTTACGCAAATTTAAAGAGATTGCTACGTTGGAAAAGATTATATGAAATTTATATCAGCGATTTTTAAGATATATCGATTTACCGACAAAAATTGACACTAATAAATAAACCGAGCTTAAACTCATTAAGCTCGGTTTTCTTTTTTGCTTAAGAAAGAAATGGGATCGCAGTATATATTACACCCGTTCCACCATATTCTCCTGTCGCAAAGTATGAAAATGTAAAGAAACCTGTAAACGTAAAAATTACAATGAGAAAAAGTGCAAAGATAAATTTTAGCATGTAAGGTCCCCTCATCCAAAAGTAACTTCATATATTATTATAGTATAAGGATATTTAATTTCCAATTGTTTACTGGTTAAAAATGAGAAGTCAGACATGTTTTGTATGTTGTCATGGCATGATTATTTGTAATAGATTTTGTGTTTTTTGTAAAAGTCATGTTGTGATGAACGTGTGCATATTCCCAGTCTTGGTCATTAAAATTTATGTTTCGAGGAGGAAGAAGTGGAACGACATCAAATAAGTTGACGAAACGAAAGCTACTAGCTACTTGTAGTTTATAATAATTACGAAATGCAATATCTCCCACTTTTGGGGAGGCAAATGTATACAGACCGTACTGTGCGAAGGCAGTGTTTATACGCGCATCGAGTATATGTAGTGTAGCGAGTGCGCCGCCTAAGCTATGACCGGTTGCAAGAAGTTTCTTATGGGCTGGTAACGATACGAGCATATCCATAATAGAATCTCGGCAAGATTCATAAATGGAAAGAAAGCCGTTATGGACATTTCCGCTATTTAAAGCATATGGATATGGTTTTTGGTTAACGAGTGAATCGATAATCCAGTCTGTATCTGTTTGTGTCCCGCGAAAAGCTACAATAACGGTATCCTCAGATTCTAGTATGAATCCGAACCATTCTGTCGTTTGAATGGTTTTTCCTTGAAAGCCTTGTACATATTGAAAACCATCTGGTATTTCAAAAATCCCATTTTGTTTATATTGTTCATATGTTAACTCACAACAAGAAGCTAACAGTATGGCGGTATCTTTATCAAAGGATAAAGGAGTACGCATTAAGGGAGCCTCCTTAAGAAAAGGTATAGTTCAATATATGCAGTGAGGGACTTGATTCATTCTTTTAGAAAAAAAGCTTGAACCTACAGTTACGTGAGGGAGTATGATTTTTGTAAACATACTGTTAGGAGGAGTGTAAGATGAGCAAAAGAGAAGGCTATTCAATTGGTGAGTTTTCAAGGGGAACAGGTACAACGATACGAACGCTCCAATATTACGATGAAATTGGATTACTTAAACCTGAAAAGAATGTTAGCTCTGGTCACCGTGTGTACAAAGGAAAAGATATATTAGAGCTACAAAAAATAGTGAGCCTTAAAGTATTAGGATATAGTTTAGAAGAAATAAGCGTTATGCTGAAAATGCCAAGTTTGAATGTAAGTTTAAAAGAAACATTGGAGCAACAAAGAAAAGCCTTTGAAGAAAAAAGAAAACAAATTGAAGTTTCGATTAAGGCGCTTGAACGAACAATGGTATGTCTTAAGGAAGATGAAGAGTTGGATAGTGACATATTAATGAGTCTAATTAACAGCATTCAAAAAGAAACTGAACAACGTTTATGGCTTGAAGAATATGTATCAAAAGAAACAGTTGATGGATTATATAATAAACCAGAAGAAGAGAGTCTGGCACTTGATAAAGAGTTTGTGCGTTTAGCAAAAGAAGTGAAAAGGTTATTCGGAAGACAAATTGAGGATTCAGAAGTGCAAAAATTGGTTGATGAACATATGAAGGCGACTCTTAAGTATGTTGGTGAAGAGACAATGTATTCTCTAGGTAAATTAGAGAATGCACAAGAACAATATAATAATATGATGCCATCTCCTTATACGGAAGAAGAAGAGGCGTGGCTTAATGAAGCGATGGGGTATTATATGATTCGAAATGGTTTGTATAGTCCACCTAAATAAAAAGAGCCCTATAAGGGCCCTTTTTACTCTTTTCCATCTAATAAACGACCAAGTCCACCTAAAACGCTGCCTTCACCAGTGCTTTGCGCTGCTGGGCTTGTCAGACGTGCTGCTAAGCGGCTAAGTGTTAAGGACTGAATCCAAACTGTTCCAGGTCCTTCTAACGTTGCGAAGAATAAACCTTCGCCGCCAAATAGAGCTGTTTTTACTTTTCCAACGAACTCGACATCGTAGTTAATGTCTTTTGTCATGGCAACGAGACAACCTGTATCGATGCGAAGTTTTTCGCCATGTTTTAGTTCACGCTTATATACAGTTCCGCCTGCATGCATGAAAGCAAGTCCATCACCTTCAAGTTTCTGCATGATGAAACCTTCACCGCCGAAGAAACCAGTTCCGATTTTTTTCGTAAACTCGATTCCGATAGAAACGCCTTTTGCGGCACAAAGAAATGCATCTTTTTGACAAACTACTTTTCCTTGATATTCTGTTAAATCTACAGGAATAATTTTACCCGGATACGGAGCAGCAAAGGATACGTGACGCTTGCCGTGACCTGTATTTGTAAATACAGTCATAAACATGCTTTCGCCTGTCACGAGACGCTTACCAGCGCCCATTAATTTTCCGAATAAACCTCCAGATGGGCCAGAACCATCGCCGAAGATTGTTTCCATTTCTATGTAATCTTCCATCATCATCATTGCACCAGCTTCTGCGATCACGCTTTCTTCTGGGTCTAACTCAATTTCAACAAACTGCATATCATCGCCGTATAATTTATACTCGATTTCATGTGCTCTCATTTTTTTCACCTCGTATGTAATAGATATTTATATTGTACAGAATTTAATAGGATTAGAATACTTTAGTTTTGTTAATTTTCAAATAAAGTGGGAGCACCCAAAATTGGTTGTCAGCTCTCACCAATCGAGCAGTCCGCAAATAGCGAGATAAAATATGAATATGGAAGTTCAACATTATATTAAAATTATAAAAAAATAATGGAATGAAAGTGTTCTCATTTGACGTTTTGGATATAGCGTGATATAGTGAAGTCACTATTGAGCTACATAATGTGGTACGGAAATAAAGCACGTTGAATTAAAGGCTGTAAGCTTGTTATACATTCATGTCCTTTATATCCACCTTTTCATGTGGATTCATAGTTTCATTTTTATTTAGGAGGTACATGACATGCAAACAGGTAAAGTTAAATGGTTCAACAGCGAAAAAGGTTTCGGTTTCATCGAAGTTGAAGGTGGAGACGATGTATTCGTTCACTTCTCAGCTATCCAAGGTGACGGATTCAAAACTTTAGAAGAAGGTCAAGAAGTTTCTTTCGAAATCGTTGAAGGTAACCGTGGACCACAAGCTGCTAACGTTACAAA
>NZ_JAKUFF010000081.1:0-17870 GCF_022663305.1 Bacillus cereus group sp. BfR-BA-01408
CCATTTGAATAAGCTTGTACTCTCGGTGTATTTGGTTTTGCGTAAGAATATTTTACTTCTAAGTACGGTGCATTTGCTCCGTTTTCAGCTGCAATAAACTTTTTCCAATGGTTTTGTCCATTTCCGTTTGTATGTAGCTTAAAGCCGTTATTTTGCTTTGTGCCTTCCACCCATGCTTTTACTGTATTTGTTACGTTAAATTTTGCCCATTGTCCTCTTGTTACATCGGCATGCGCAATATTTGCAGAGTTCGGTTTATTATTCCAGTTCACTCCGCCAACATTCCAACTACCTGTCACTTCATCTAACCAAACACCATTTGGTTGATTCGCATAATAATGCCAAACTGTATAGGCATGGAATGTTGCACCTTCAATCTTTGCACCTTTTAAATCTGAAACATTCGGTTTAACAAATGCAAAGTTTGTTCCAGATGAGCCATCATAATACCCAACTTTTAACGTGTAAGCATTTTGACCTGAATCCCAAAGTTTTCCTCCTGAATAATTGACAGTTGGATAGGCACTTGCAGCGTATGCATTTTCAAAGTTACCTAGTTCAACAGAAGGATCTACATATACTGGATATTTCCGCTCTGGTGCTTGTAACCACTGCGGGTCTGCAGTAACAGTTAATGTATATGTTTTTTCATCTGTTTTCTCAATAGTGTAACGAACCGCATCTGACGTTACAGCCTCACCTGATTGTTGATCCACATTTGAATCATTCATATACGGTTTCGGTAATGTGAATACTTTTTCTTTTTTCTCATTTTGGAAGTCGATTGAACCATCTTCCTGTAAGCTCGGTGTTAAATCTGTTTCTAATGCAAACGTAAAAATATGATGTCCTGTATATTCACGTAAGACAAAATCTTCTTTTACATTTTCGTTAAACGTCGTGCTCTTTAAATCAACATTTGGGAAGATCCCTTTATACCATACTGTATTATTTTCATGTGTCGCAGTGACCGGTGATGGCTTCACTTCACCTTTTTCACCATTTGCACTCATTAATTTATACTGAATCGTATGATCTTTTACTTTAAATTGAACGTACTTTCCATCTTGTGTTGTTTTCTCGAACTCTGGTTCTAATGTTGTATTTTCCGTTACAATCTTTGCGTTAGGTGCTTCTACTAATTTCGGTGAAACCTCTTCTAACTTTCCATTCTTTTCAATATGAATCGGTTCCGTATATACCTTTTTCGTATACGTACCATCATTATTATCGAAAACTTTCTCTGTTTCCGTTCTTTCTTCTACAATCTCAGTCGGACTCGCCTGTGCTTTAGTCTTATCCTTCTTTAATTGATCTGGATGTGGATCTGGTAATTCCTTTTCTTCTTTCTTTTCCACTTCCGGACTTTGTTCTGAATTTGGAGATGGTGTAAACGGTGGTGCCGTTTCCGCCAATCCATTGAGTGGTATGGAGGTAACAATTAATGCAACTACGATAAGTTGGATTAAATACCTATACCATTTCTTTGCTCCCATAAACTCACCTCGTTGAAATATTTTTAACATATATAATGTTACATATCACAATGTAAACAAATGAAATAGTAAAGTAAATATCGTTTTAAAGTTTTGAAGATTTTGTGCACAAAATCCGACAATTTAACAACAATTTTATAAATATTATGACAGATATCTATTTTTATTATATAATTTAAGATTAACAATAATAGATGCGATTATTGTTTGCTAGCGACATGATATAAATATCATTCAACTAACCTTTTATTTTCACTTTCAATTTTGTTCTAATATTCAATGAAGCTAATATACTGAGCTTCATATTCATGGTGTAAATGTGCCTCCCTTAACTGTAATACCTTTATTTATAGAAGGTAATAAGAATATATTCCTTAATAACTGTTTGAACACGCCCCCACGCCTTGTTATATTTCATATGTGAAAAAGTTATCACTACAAATAAAAGAGGAAGTCTCCTAAAACATATTTTAGGAGACTTCCTCTTATTAATAGATTGCTGATTTTAACTCTCTTAAATTACAAAATCCTCCGGAATAAACACTTTCACTTCTTTCGGCTGTACGTATACAACATCACCCGCTTGAATGTTTAGCTGTCTAAACTGTTCTTTACTAATTTCTGCTTCTAAATACTCATCTGTTCCGTCTCGTTTTAATTCTACATATACGACAGGTCCAACTGCGTGAGAATATGATACTTTCGCTGGGATTGCATCTACGCTTTGTTTTGTACGAGAGATAGATAAGTGATGTGGCCTTACGTAAGCTACTCCGTCTACATTTGAAATGTGCTTATGCTCTGGTGCTTCTAGTTCCACCGATCCTACATTTAGCTTACCTTTATGGACGCGGCCGTGAAATAAATTTACATTTCCTAAAAAGTCGTACACGAACGGACTTGCTGGGTTTTCATATACTTCCTCCGGTGTTCCCATTTGTTCAATGCGCCCTTCATTCATTACAACGATGCGGTCCGCAACGTCTAGTGCTTCTTCTTGATCATGCGTTACGAATACGCTCGTAATTTGAAATTCGTCATGTAGTTTCCGGAGCCATCTTCGTAATTCTTTTCTCACTTTTGCATCAAGGGCACCGAACGGCTCATCTAGTAATAAAATTTTCGGTTCGACTGCAAGCGCCCGCGCTAGTGCGATACGCTGTCGTTGTCCGCCAGATAGTTGCGCTGGATAACGCTTAGCAAAGCCATCCATTTTTACAAGCTTTAATAATTCTGTTACTTTTTCTTCTATCGCTTCTGCTGAAGGTCTTAAACTTTTCTTTCTTACTTTTAAACCGAAAGCGACATTTTCAAATACATTCATATGTTTAAAAAGCGCATAGTGTTGGAAGACGAAACCGACTTGCCGATTTTTTACGTGAACGTCTGTTAGATCTTCCCCTTCAAATGAAATAGAGCCTTCATCCGCTTCTTCTAATCCTGCAATAATTCGTAATAACGTCGTTTTTCCAGAACCTGACGGGCCTAATAAGGCGACAAGTTCACCCTTTGGGATATCCAAATGAATGTCTGTCAACGCTTGAAATGTACCATATTGTTTTGATACACCTTGAATTTGAATACTCACCGTAATCCCCCCTTATTGTCGTTTTTCCATTCGCCATTCGATCCAGTTTTTTATAACAAGCGTAAATACCGCGATTAATGACATTAACGTCGCTACTGCAAACGCTGCTGAAAATTGATATTCATTGTACAAAATTTCAATATGAAGCGGCATCGTATTCGTAATGCCACGCACGTGACCTGATACAACAGAAACGGCTCCAAATTCACCGATAGCACGGGCATTACATAAAATCATGCCGTATAAAAGGCCCCATTTTATATTTGGAAGCGTAACGCGCCAAAACATTTTCCAGCCACTTGCGCCAAGTGATAAAGCTGCCTCTTCTTCACTTTTCCCTTGCGCCTGCATAATCGGAATTAATTCACGTGCAACGAACGGGAAAGTTACAAAGATTGTTGCGATAATAATGCCAGGAACAGAGAAAATGAGTTTCACTCCATGTTCGAGTAGCCATTCACCAAGAGCCCCCCTCGGTGTGAAGAGTAAAACGAACACTAATCCTGCGATAACTGGTGACACGGCAAACGGCAGTTCAATAAGAGATAATAATACCTGTTTTCCTTTAAACTGAAACTTTGTAATAAGCCATGCCGCTGCAATTCCGAATACCGTATTCAGCGGTACAACGATTAACGCAACGAGAAGCGTTAACCTAATTGCTGAAAATGCTTCTTGATCAGTGATAGCAGCAAAGTATACATCAAATCCTTTTTCAAAAGCTTTCAAAAAAATTGTTACGAGCGGGAGTAATAGAAAGAGAGATAAAAATAAAACTGTAATCGCAATTAATATGCTTGGTACAAGTTTAGATTCTTTTTTAGCTGACACTTTTTTTATTATTTTCTTTTCTAATAATGTTGGTTCCACTTTCTCTCCTCCTATTCACTTTTTAATTCATGCCTTCTACTCCAGCTTTGAATCATGTTAATAAAAAGAAGGAACAGGAGAGAAATAATAAGCATCACGGTCGCCACAGCTGTTGCACCTGCGTAATCATATTGTTCGAGTTTCGTCATAATCATAAGCGGTGCGATTTCTGTTTTCATCGGCATATTCCCTGCGATGAAAACGACAGATCCGTATTCTCCTAATGCCCGTGCAAATGCGAGTGAAAAGCCAGCAAGTAAAGCTGGGAATATTTCTGGCAAAATGATTTTCACAAATATTTGGAAGCGTGACGCCCCTAAACTAGAAGCCGCCTCTTCTACTTCTTTATCAATATTTTGAAGTACTGGTTGCACCATTCGAACGACAAACGGTAACCCAATAAACGTAAGTGCAACAATAATTCCGAGCGGCGTAAAAGCTACTTTTATATGAAACATACTAAATATTTTCCCCACCCAGCCATTTTCGGCATATAGCGTTGTCAGTGTAATACCAGCTACAGCAGTCGGAAGAGCGAAAGGTAAATCTATTAATCCATCTAACAATCGTTTCCCTGGAAATGTATAACGAACGAGTACCCAAGCAATTAATAAGCCAAAAATGGCATTTACAACCGCTGCTGCAAGTGAAGTCGTTAAACTCACTTGATAAGAATGCAGCACACGCTCGCTCGTTACAACTTCAGCAAATTTCTTCCAACCTAACTGTGAAGTTTGAATAAATACGATAGAAAGTGGTATAAGTACGAATAAACTCATATATAGCATTGTAAATCCAAGAGATAATCCAAACCCCGGTAAAACACGTTTTTTCCTCATCTTCTTTCACCTCATCCCCCCTTATTTTTTATAAATTTGATCGAATACACCGCCATCATTAAAATGTTTTTCCTGCGCTTTTTTCCAACCGCCAAATAGTTCATCTACTGTAAATAATTGAACTTTTGGAAATTGAGATGCATATTTTTCTGCTACCTTTTCGTTACGAGGGCGATAGAAGTTTTTCGCTGCAATTTCTTGCCCCTTTTCTGAATACAAATATTCAAGATATCCTTCTGCCACTTTTCTCGTTCCTTTTTTATCAACTACTTTATCCACAACAGCTACTGGTGGTTCCGCTAGTATACTAATTGGAGGTGTTACAATTTCAAATTTATCTTTTCCGAGCTCTTTTTGTGATAGTAATGCTTCATTTTCCCACGCGATTAATACGTCACCAATTCCTTTTTCAACGAAGGTTGTCGTTGCTCCGCGTGCCCCTGAATCTAGTACTTCCACGTTTTTATAAATTTGACCGACAAACTCTTTCGCTTTATCTTCACTATTGTTATATTTTTTTAGCGCATATCCCCATGCCCCTAAATAGTTCCAACGTGCTCCGCCTGATGTTTTCGGATTAGGCGTAATGACAGACACACCTTTTTTCGTTAAATCATCCCAATCTTTAATTCCTTTCGGGTTTCCTTTTCGTACAAGAAATACAATTGTTGATGTGTACGGAGTGGAATTATCCGCAAGTCGCTTCTGCCAATCTTCTGCTAGTTGTTTCTTCTTGCTAATCGCATCAATATCATAAGCTAGCGCTAGCGTAACAACGTCTGCTTCTAAGCCATCAATAACAGAACGCGCCTGACTTCCAGATCCTCCGTGCGATTGTTTTACATTTACTGTTTGCCCATGCTTCTCTTTCCAGTACTTCGCAAAATCTTTATTAAAATCTTGATATAACTCACGTGTTGGATCATAGGAAACATTTAAAAGTTCGACTGTTTTTTTGTCTCCACTTCCTTCAGAATTACTAGTGGATGTTGCTGAACCACACCCTGATAAAAGTACAACTGCTGATAATAAAACACCTGTACTTTTCATAAACGCTGTCTTCCTCCACTGTTTCATCGTTAAATCCCCCTTAGTTTATACAATAGAAAAAGGCACACAATATATTCACAAACGTGAACATTGTGCGCCTTCAGTTTATCTGATTAGCTTCTAATGTATTCGATTTCTTTTCATTTTAATTCTGTAATTCGCATGTGTCAACTTGGAATTTGTTTTTTTAATAACGAAAAGTCAGTGAGGATTTTCCCTCACTGACTTTTCGTTCACTTTATTTCTTCAACTTATCCGCCTTCGCAATAAATTGTGCTGCTTCCGCACGGCTTACCGCTTTATCTGGAGCCCAGCCATTATCTGTTCCAATTGAAATGTTTTCTTGGATTAAAATATTGGCATACTTCGCACCCCAATGATTGTTTAAGTCAGCAAATTCTTTCGGTAGTTTTATATTTTCATTTCTTTCTAATTTATATGCATTTACTAGCATAGAAGCCATTGATGCACGGTTAATTAACCCGCTCGGATTAAAGTTACCCCTCTCATCACCTTTTACAATACCTGCTTTTTCAACAGCAGCGATATACGGCGTTGCCCAGTGATTTTGTGCATCAGGAAATGATGGCTTTGCATCTTTCTTAATTTCTAATCCTAAAACAGTTGCTAATATTTTTGCAGCGGAACTACGATCGATATTTTCAGCCGGTGCAAATGTACCATCTGGCTTACCGTGCACTGCTTCTTTATCTACTAAATATTGAACTGATTCTTGTGCCCATGCTGGTACATCTGAGAATTTAGATTCCTTTTTTATTGTACTTCCATCTACTTCAAATTGTACTTGGAAGTGATGATCATATTGCATTGCTGGAATCACGATATGTAATTTCATATTATATTTCTTTGAAAAGTCACCCAGCTCAAATTGAACAACTTTCGTACCGTTATTCGCTGCGCTTTCCGAGATTACTTTCACATCCTGGTACGTTCCTAATTGATTCGGATTTTCTACTTTGAACTCTTTAAAATAATTACTATCTGTCGCTGTTAATGTAACAATTTTTTTATTACCTTGAATCGTTACTTTTGCATCTTTTAAATATTTTGAAGCGATTGATGCTTCATTTGTTTTATCTTTATATGCTTTAAATACAACGTCATACGTGCCATCTGTTAGTCTACTATTTGCTTTCATTTCAACCGCTGCTTCAGCTTTCGCGATTGGTGCCATAATACCGCTAAATGGAACTACTAACGTTGCTGCTATAACGAATGCATTTACATGTTTTTTCTTAATCATTATCAATATGACATCTCCCTTTATATAAATATATCCAACATAACTATCATATTGATAATGATTATCAATGTCAAATAAAAATAATAATATTATTTCCTACATAAGTACGCCCTTTCAGCATTCATTTCATCCATAATGTCACAAATAAGATACTGCACTCGCCGTAAACGTAATTCCTTCTGTTCCACTTATATCTCCTCCTTATTAGTCATATTACGGTTTAAATATATGGCACCATAGCTTAACCAATGCTAAAAAATAGAAAGGCAACCATCTTCATAAAGATGGTTGCCCCTATTTTTAAACTTGCATCGCTTTTTCTCTCAAAGCTCTTCTCAGCAATTTACCTGTCGTATTCTTCGGCAATTCTGTTAAAAACTCGATACTCTTTGGTACTTTATATTTCGCTAAATGTAACGTACAGTAATGCATCAGTTCTTCTTCTGTTACGTTCGTTTGTTTCAGAACGACGTAAGCTCGCACTGCTTCTCCTAAGTTTTCATCAGGAACGCCGATTACGACAACTTCTGCTACAGATTCGTGTGTATACAATACTTCCTCTACTTCACGAGGGTATACGTTATAACCGCCAACTAGGACGATATCTTTTTTACGATCAACGATATAGAAGTAACCTTCTTCATCCATTTTCGCTAAGTCTCCTGTATACAACCAGCCGTCCTTTAATGTCGCAGCTGTATCTTCTGGCGCGTTATAATATCCTTTCATAACGTTAGGTCCGCGAACAATTAATTCACCGACTGCTCCGACAGGTACTTCTTCCCCAAGTTCATTTACAATTTTATTTTCTACATGCCAAATATTTGTACCGATTGATCCTGGTTTACGCGGACGATCAAGCGGGTTAAAACAAGTAACTGGTGATGCTTCTGATAAACCGTATCCTTCTGAAACGATAACGTCAAAACGTTTTTCAAAGTTTTGCAGAAGAGCAACTGGCATTGAAGCACCACCTGAAATACAAAGACGAAGTGTCTTCACATCTTCTGCGCTCGCTTCTTCGAATAAATATAAATAATTGTACATTGTCGGTACACCAGCAAAAATCGTCGGTTCGTACGTACGACAAATACGGAATACTTCTTTCGGACTAAATTTCGGTAACATTAAAATCGTTGCCCCGTTCACAATCGGTGCATTTACCGCCACCGTTAAACAAAATACGTGGAACATCGGCAGTGCCGCAACGACGCGATCATCAGCCGTATATTGTAAATACGACGCCACATCGCTCGCATTACTATATAAATTTTTATGAGTTAACATAGCGCCTTTCGGTTTTCCAGTCGTGCCTGAAGTGTATAGAATAACCGCTACATCTTCTTCATCTAGCTCTGGGCCTTCGTAAGTTAAATCTCCAGCCCCTATCATTCTAGTAAACGTTTTCATTTTTTCGGTTTCTGTATGGTTAAAATCTGATGAGGTTTCGCATATGATGATGTTTTCTAATGAAGGAAGTCTTGTTGTAAGAGATTGTATAACAGGTAGAAGGACGTCGAGTACGATGATTGTTTTTACATCTCCATTTTGTAAAATGTAATGCATTTCGTCTGCTGTATAAATTGGATTAACTGGAATAACAGTTGCTCCCGCTTTCATTGTTCCGTATAAACCGACCAAAAAATGTGGTGAATTCCCAACAACTAATGCAACATTGTCCCCTTTTCCAATGCCCATTTCTGCTAAATTGCTAGAAAACCTTGTGACCATTTTGTTTAATTGGTCATATGAGACCGACTGATCCATAAATATATAAGCCGGTTTATCCCCCTTCTTTTTCGCCGTTTCAGCCAAAGATTGAACGAGATTCACACAAACCCCACCTTTATAAAATTTAGAATATTTAAAAATTCTAAATTAATTATATTAAAAGAAAATTAAAGTGGCAAGTGTTATTCCATTAACTGCATATAGACAGATCACTTTCTCTTCATTTACTTTGGAAGGATAAGGGAATTTTGTTTGCAAGTAATTTATGAAACTAGACCAGAAATCATTTTAGGATAATATGCACTCATCTTTTCTCTCAGCATTGCAAGTTCTTGTTTATTTAAACTCGTATACTCCCCGTACAAGTTAAGAACGTCCGCTCCATCTTCATGAAAATACACCGTAACATATAATGTTGGTAACCCTGCATTGTCTTCATCTATTGAAAAGACGACATCTGGTGTCTTATTAACAGTGCTGAATGTTTCATTTCTTTTCCACTTCTTATTTTGAAACATGTCTTGTATTTCCTGTATCTTTCGTCTGTTATCTGTATGCGTAAAATATATAACATTATCTTTCGCTGGCTTTCCAATAGATAAAAGTGTGCGACTTTGGGACGTTTCATCGTTACAAGCTGTCATTCCGATGACAAAGCTGAGCAATAATACAACGTACATTACCCTCTTCATTTCAATCCGCCTCCTTTTAAATATATATATTCCTTTATAAGGGGCAAATGTCTTATGATTTGATGGTATATGAAATTATATCGGCGATTTTTCACATATATCAGCGCAACTCAATTTATATCAGCGATTTTCCAAATATATCGACCGCAACTCGAAATATATCAGCGATTTTTAAAATATATCGACTTACCGACAAAACGCGACAATCTACGCAAAAAAAAGAGGCTGCTCGTTACTGCAGCCCCCCTTATTTTTAGAAGAATAAATGTAAGAAATCTTCTGTTGTAATATTACCGAAGTAGCGTGCGATATCTACGCCTTCTAAAGCTGCAGTAAATGCATCTTTATCAAATTGTATACCTGTTAGACGCTCTTCAATATCATGAACATCTAGTGAACCGAAGAAGTCGCCGTAAATTTTGCATTCTGTTACTGTTCCTTTTTTCACTTCAAGACGAACATCAACTTGTCCAACTGGGAAGCGGTGTGAATGTTGTAAGTTGAACTTCGGAGATTTTCCGTAGTTCCAATCCCAATTTTGGTAGCGCTCTTCAGAAAGTTTATGGATTTCTTTCCAATCTTCTTCTGTTAATTCATACGTTGGAATTTCTGTTTCCCCTTCGAAAATTGTTTCTAGAAGAAGTTGTCTAAACTCTTCTGTCGTCATTTCTTCGTTCAGGAACTCTGTAATATTCGCAACGCGGCTACGGATTGATTTAATTCCTTTTGATTGGATTTTATCCATTTTTACTTTTAACGCTGATACGACGTGATCGATTTCAGAGTCAAATAGTAACGTACCGTGACTGAACATACGACCTTTCGTTGAGAACTGCGCGTTACCTGAAATTTTTCTACCTTCAGCTAAAATGTCGTTACGACCACTTAGTTCTGCATTTACACCTAATTTACCAAGTGCTTTCGTTACAGGCTCTGTGAATTTTTTGAAGTTGCTGAAACTGTCCCCATCATCTTTCGTAATAAAACTGAAGTTTAAGTTTCCTAAATCATGATATACTGCGCCTCCGCCTGATAGACGACGAACGACATGAATCCCTTTTTCTTTTACGTAATCAGCATTAATTTCTTCTACTGTGTTTTGGTTTTTACCAGTGATAATAGAAGGTTCGTTAATGTAGAACAGTAAATACGTTTCGTTAATATCTAAATTCTTCACACAATATTCTTCAATTGCTAAGTTTATTCTAGGATCTGTAATTCCTTTATTATCAATAAATAACATCGTATCACCTCATGAGTTCCATACGTAGCCACTATGCGCTAACGTAATATGGCCACTGAAAATTTGTTTTGCTTCTGTTACTAAATCAGCTGGATTGCCTGTATGCGGTAAGTGCGTTAATAAAAGTTCTTTTACATTCGCATCTTTCGCAATACTTGCTACTTCTGTACTATTCATATGCCCTGCTTTTGCAGCCTCTTGATGTGCATACATATTACACTCACAAATGAAAAGATCAGCATCTTTCGTGAATGGAATAAATTCAGGAATATAACTGGAATCTGCGCTATATACTACAGCGTCATTACCTGCTGTAATACGCATCGCAAAGCATGTAACAGGATGAACAGTTTTTAAGAATGAGATCGAGAACGGTCCAACTTGAAGTGTTTCTTCTGGATTGTACGCGATTCCTTTCGTATGCGGTTCATGCGTTAAAGAATGGAATCCACTCTCATCAAACGTATGACCGTATATTGGTAACTCCGGTAGTTGTCCTTTTGTCGCACTCGTAATTAATCTCGCATATTGCAATACCCCAATATCTGCAACATGATCGTGATGGTAGTGCGACAGTACAACTGCATCTATATCAGACGGTGTTATATATTTTTGAAGCTGTGCTAGTACACCACTACCACAGTCTACAAGTAAACGAAAACCATCGTGTTCAAACAAATACCCCGACGTTGCTTCTCCCGCTTCTGGAAAGCCGCCCCAAAAGCCGACAACAGTCATTTTCATATGTATCCATCCTTTCTAAAACCGAGTAGAAATGCATGTTTTACTTACATCCTACATTGTTAACTATAATCCATTTCCTAAACTTTTTCATTAATTTTCAATTTTGTTATAAAACAGTTGTTGACTTTTGTTTTTTGTACTAATACAATGATAGTAAGAAATGGAAATGGAGGGATTGACATGATCGATCAACCAATGGAGTTTTTCAGAAATTTACCGACGAAAACTTGTGCGCACTGCGGGAAAGAAATTGATGAGCAGCACGAAGCATACCATAACAAATGTGATGACTGCGTTCACGAAGAATAGTAGTTTGTGAACATAAAAAACCTAGCAGACATAGTCTACTAGGCTAATAACATCGTATCCTTCATCGTTGAACCTTTCACCAAGAGCTCCAGTTCAAACTCATACAATTCTTTTTTTCGATAATTTTTCGTATGGATTTTATCCATCATCAGGTCGACAACTTTTCGGGCCATCTCATCGATTGGCTGTTCAATTGTCGTAATACCTGGCTCTGTAATCTGTGATAAAATTTGATTATCAAAACCGATAACAGCGAGATCATCTGGAATACTCCAGTCATGGCGCTTCGCCTCTGAGATAATTCCAGCTGCTACCTCATCGCCTCCTGCCAAAATCGCGGTAGGATTTTTTTTGTCCTTTAATACTTCATGGAATATTCGTTTTCCATCTTCCCAAGAGAAAGCGTTTTCAAGAAAATCAATCGCTTCTACTTGGCGGCTCTTCTCCGTTATGGCACGTAAAAAGCCCATTTTTCGCTGTTGACTAACGACTTTGGTTTCGTTTCCACGGCAAAAAATAAGATTACGATATCCTTGTTCTAACACATGCTTAGCAGCTATGTATGCTCCTTGCGCATGATCAAACTTCACTGTTGGAATATTTGCTTCCTCAATATATTCATTACATAACACGATTGGACCGTGTTGTAAGTATGGCTCTACATCTTCCCACGGATTTTCTAGTGAACATAGAATAATCCCATCTACTTGCTTCGTAGATAATAATTGTAAATACTCCATCTCTTTTTCCGGTAAATATCTTGTTTGACAAATAATCAGTTTATATTTATGCTCAGAAGCAGCAATCTCTATTGCCTCAATAAATCTACTGAAGAAAGGATTTGTAATCCTTGGAACTAGCACCGCAATTGTTTCTGTTTTTTGTTTACGAAGCCTTCTCGCCGCAGAATTAGGAACGAAGCCTAAATGCTTCATTGCTAATTGAACCCTTTTTTTCTTCTCATCTGAAACATATGGATGATTATTAATCACCCTAGAAACCGTTGTCCTTGATAACCCCGCTAATTTCGCCACGTCCTCTATAGTCGACACGAAATTCTCCCCCTTTGCATGAAAACGTTTTCTTAAATTGATTATATAGTATATTATTGGAAACTGCAATACGGCTTCTTATGATTTTACTATATTAATATTATACATAGGGAAAAGTATGTTAATGGGAGGGGAATTTATATTCGTTTTAGAAGTTTACAGGAGGCATATTTATTAAAGATAGAGGGAGATACTTCATGAATCGGACGGATCGTTTATTAGCCATATTAATTGAATTACAAAGAAGACAAACTGTTACCGCACAAAGCTTAGCTGAAAAATTTGAGACAAGTATAAGAACGATTTATCGAGATATGGATGCACTTAGTGAATGTGGCGTCCCAATTTTCGCCATGCCCGGCCACGGCTATTCATTAATAGATGGTTATTTCTTGCCCCCCATTCAGCTTACGCCTGAAGAGGCTGTTACCCTTTTACTAGGCGGTGATTATATCGAGAAAACTTTCACTTCTTCTTTTTCTGTACATGCACGATCAGCAAAAGAGAAACTTGAAATTGTTCTCCCTGCTGATCAACAAAAGAAAGCCCAGGAATTACGAGAAACTTTTCGTTTCCTTTCTCCTATATTTTCACATCAGCAATCTGAACAAGAAAAACTAGAAAATCAACTTCTTCTATTGCAAGAATCTATTCAAAAAGAACAAGCTATCTCTTTTTCTTATCGGAAACCGAGAGAAACTACAAAAATAAAGCGGACCGTTCATCCTTACGGCTTAGTCAACATTTCAGGGATTTGGTACATCGTTGCCTACTGTTTACTTAGAAAACAAATACGTAATTTTCGTTTAGATCGTATGGAGGATTTACAGCAAGAGCAAGAATTCTTTACAAAACCCGAAGACTTTTCTTTGCAAGAATATCAGCCTGAAAGCAACCGTACTGTGATGATTCATTTATTATTCCCCTCCCATATTGCACATAAAATTATTGAATCACGATATTTTTTTATAGATTCATATGAACATAGAGATAACTATTTTCACGTCTTTTTGAAATCTAGAAACATAGATGAAGTGTTTCAATGGGTATTGAGCTGGGGAAGCCAAGTGCACGTACTTGAGCCAAAAATTCTTTCTGAAAAAATTCGTGATGAAGCAAAAAAAATGTTAAAACTTTAATTTCACTACTGACATAATGTTGTCAGTAGCCATCCTTTATATTAGGTAGTAACAAATATATTTTCATAAAAAGGAGTTAACGCTATGAAGAAATTTGAAGAATTAGCTACGTATTACATGGAGGAATTAGAAAAATATTCGATAGAACAATTTAGGATCAAACCTTCTGCTGAGGAATGGTCCCTCGGTCAAATGTATAATCACTTAATTTCAGCTACACGCATGCAGTTAGATGCAATCGCGAAATGCAGAACTGAATTACCTTCTGTAACTAACAAGAAAACAGATATGGGAGAAAAAGTATATATGATGGGGGCTTTCCCAGACATAAAAATCAAATTACCAGATCATCCTGGATATACGCCTGAAAACCCAGCTAATAAAGAAGACGTACAGAAACAGCTTCTAGAATTAATTACAATTGTTAAAGACATTGAGCCAACACTTTCTTCTATCCCTAGTGATTGTAAAGTCGAACATCCTGGGCTTGGTTACTTACATGCAGCAGAATGGTTCCAACTTATTTCTATGCATTTTGCACATCATCTTCGTCAGAAAGAAAGATTGAAGACAAAAGTTTTAGTGTGAAAAATGAAAAAAAGGTGGTTTCGTCTATTTCCAAACCACCTTTTTATTTCTATCTTTGCGGCTTTGATATTTCCTGCATAAATCCAGCCATACTCGCTAATAAGCTAGTAAAAACGAAAAGTACAATAATAAGAGGAATAAGTTTATCTTTATTTAAATTCGTAATCGTTTTTAAACCTATACCTAATAAAATGTAATACCAAATATTAAATATGTCTATTCTTTGAGCGATTGTATGTAAAACCATATTATCCGTTGCTATCGCGCCTAAACTTGTATAAGATATCTCATACCCACTTAGAGACAGTGCAATTAATCCGTTTAAAATCATCCCTAATCGCAATACAAATGAAGCATAAATAATTATCGGGAATGTTTGCTTATAGTTAATGTCAACCCCGAAAAAAATCATAATATTTTTATAGAATATAGGCGCAAAAAATAAAGCTACGATTCCACTGACTGTAGAAATCCCAAATGTGGTAAAGAAAGTTATGTATTTTGGTACAGTAAATCCCGTTTTATCATGAAACATACTAAGCGCAGGATTATTTAAAGCATTCCAAGACATTAAAGCACTTGAAATAATAATAAGAACCATTAAAAGAGCGAGTGGTAAAAATATATTTCTTTGATTCTTCATCCTTTTGAATTGCAGTGTTGGTGAAGTAAACATCCCCAAAATTGATGGTTTCCCTGAAATCTCTTCATGTATGAGACTACTAGCTTGCAAGAAAATCCCCCTTCCTCATTACACTCATAGCTCCTCCCACTTCGCCCACACTTCTCTCCCATTTATACGGTACATATTATCCTCTCTGTCCATAAACCCCTGCACAATAAACTCGCGTCTAATCGTACAAAAATCGTCATGATATTGTTTGATGAATGCATTGATTTCTTTTTCCGTATACTGATTTTCAACGTTTAATTTGCTAATTAAATACTCTAACAATACTAGTTTTTTCTTCTTTTGACCTGGAATCGATTTTAGACGGTCCTCTTTATCAAAAAAGTTACGAATGGTCGTATCCCTGAATTTTATTTCACTTTCAGTCATTTTGTTGTCCTCCATCGATTTTTTCTTTATCATTTTTATTGATTTTTTTACTTAAAAAGTAAATAAAGTAATAACCACCCATTAACACATAGTAGAACGTAAGTATTCCAAATGCATCTCTCATACTTGTATATACTTCTTTATCAAACAATATAGGTGAAAGGGCATAAACAAGAAAAATAATTAGCGGATTTATAATTAAATAAGAAATATGTTTTCTTTTCATCATATCCCCCCTCTACTCTATGTTTCTCTATAAATTGTTGTAATTCCTATCCTTTTATTTAGCCTACACATGAAATATGGTGAAATTAAGAAAAAAAAGGGATATAAAACAACCATTACATTATGAAGAAAATATTTTATCCACTTTAAATACAGTTGTACACCTTTCTTACAACTGTATTTCTTTTTCATTTTTACTCCTCTCATCTACACTTTTCTTAATTTATTTATTACTTTTACGTCTGCAACTTTTTATTCAAATTAATAAATTAAATATGGTAAATTATGTTATAATTTAATTATACATACTTTGGAGGGGAAATAGTGAAAAAAGCTATTATCGTATTAAGCATCCTATATCTTATTTTAACCGTACATACAGGAGCTGTTCTTTTAGGAAAAGAGAATTATAAAGGGACTATCAATACATTAAAGAAAACAAAGGAAACCGCTTCCTTCCAATCTGCAAAAGACGGTGTGATTTTATTAAAAGGAACATTAACTACCGCGCAACCTATTACAGAGGAAAAACTTCAAAATAAAGAATTCGCACTCCTTGAAATTAATACATATAAACGACGAAAAGCAAATTGGATAAACATTAATACTGAGCAGCATATTGCAAAGCAACTCTTACTAAACAATGAGACTCTTCCTGCCTTAAAAGAAATCCGTTTCTCAATGGAACCAATTACACTGTCAGGCAAAGATATTTCTGCCGAAGACTATTCACTAAAAAAGAATGATACCCAATTAACAATTAAAGGTAAAGGATACCGATACACCGGAATAGAAAACAAATCAGACGTTCTTATTTTTGGCATAAAAAAAGGAGATACACTTGAAGGTTATAGTGGCTCTGAAATTCTAATAGGAAAAACAAAAGAGGACATTGCCAGCAACATGAAACTATATACTTTTGCTGAAAAATATGGTCCATTTGTTTGGATTGTAGCTACAATTATTCTTATAAGTATTGCTATATGCTTCTTCCGTAAAAATAGAAAAACAAATGAAATTTCTCAGCCAATAAAACAAAACTAATAAAAAAAGCACCATTTCGGTGCTTTTTTATGTTCCTTATTTACGCTTCAACCGATTGATTTTCAGCAATATTTTTAAATTGTCGTTTGTGCATCCAAGTTAATGAAGCGATTGTTCCAAGTGATAATACAACGATGAAGATCATGAGCATTCCAATGTTTTGCCACATGAAGTTAAAGTCTCCGCTTGATACGACTGCCTTCAATCCAGATACAGAGTATGTCATCGGTAACCAAGCATTGAATGGTTGTAAAAACTTCGGAATCAATTCTAGCGGGAATGTTCCGGCACTCGTTGTCAGCTGAATAATTAATGTGATGATGGCAATGAAACGTCCTGCATCACCGAATGCTGTTACTAAACATTGAATTAATGCGATAAACGCTAAGCTTGTAAAGATGCTAAAGAGTATGAAATACGGAATGCTTTGTACTTCTACACCTAATCCGAATAGTAATATGACATCAGCTACTACCGCTTGAATAATACCGACTGATAGTAATACGCCGAACTTACTAATAAACCAGCTAAACCCTGATTTTGGAACACCAACTGTGTCACGTAATGGATATACGATTGATAATAGTAATGCCCCAACAAATAAACCGAGTGATAAGAAATACGGTGTAAATCCAGTTCCATAGTTAGGAACTTCTGCCATTTTCTCTGTCTTCACTTTTACAGGACTTGCAAACATATCATACGTTTTATCCGTTCCTTTTACTTCACTAGTTTTCTCTGCCCCTTCGCCAAGTTTCTCAGCAAGTTCACCTGAACCGTCGTTTACTTTTACGAGACCATCTGTTACTTTTCCTGATCCGTCTGCTAGTTTATTTACGCCGTCGATTAGCTGGGTTGAGCCTGTTGACATTTTGTTTAGGCCACCATTTAGATCGCCCAGACCTGTTGTTACTTGATTTGAGCCATCTGCTAATT
>NZ_JAKUFF010000082.1:0-17643 GCF_022663305.1 Bacillus cereus group sp. BfR-BA-01408
ATGAAATGCATAGGTGCTTACTATGGTATCAATGGAATTCGGAACTTCAAACGAAAGAAAATCACCTTCTGTAATGGAAAACTCTTTTGGCAATTTCTCTTTTGCAATCATGCGCATTTCACGTGACGGTTCTATACCGTAAACTGTGCGGCCAGCAAGTAATAATTTATTTGTTAAATTACCTGTACCGACACCAAATTCTAATACGTTACCAAATGACTTGTTAACTACATCCTCTAAAATGTCCTCATAATGGGCGAAAACTTCTTTATATTGTATATCTTCGCCTTGTACAAATGAGTCGTACGTATGAGCCCACTCATCAAATAAACCATTAAATTCTGTACCCATAAAAATTCCCCTTTTTCTTATCGGTTTTATCAGTATGATATTCCCTCTTTCTAAAAATGTCAATTGAAATGTACATGGTATTTCCTTCTTTTCTTTGTTACACTATAGTTGATTACATAGGAGAGGGGCCGTCTTCATGTCATTTACCTTTGAAATGTTAGAAGATAAAGTAGAATTTTTTGAAGCGGGAGACTTAGCTTCTTTAGAACGAAAAATCAGTGAACAAATCGATAATAATAAAGCACTTATGCTTGAAGTTCATCACATCTCGCATCAAATGGTTATGGATCCTGAAAGTAAAAGACCATATTATAGCGCGGTTGTTCATTTTAAATTAAAGAAATTACGCTAACTAAAAAAGAGAAGCTCCTTAGGAGCTTCTCTTTTTTAGTTTAGAGTTTGAACAAGTACTGGTTTCCAGCCTTCATTGTCTACCCAATCAATATTTACATAATATCTTTTACCTGTTTGTTTATCTTGTACGTTACCGTAAGCTTTATTCTTACCGTTATTTCCGATTCGATGAATAATTAATTGCTCTACTGGAACGTCAATTGCAGCTGAAATCGCTTGATTCATCTCATTCCAATCTGCTGTACCTTTTTTAAACGTCATCGCAGGTGTTGCACCTTGCTCTGTGCCTACTGGCTTCCAAGAAGGTTTCGTATAAGCGTCAGTTGCCTTTGGCTGTGTTTTTTCAGCTGGTACTTTCTCGTTAGCTTTCGCTTCTTCTTCAGCTTTTTTCTGTTCTTCTTCAGCCTTTAGCTTCTCTTCTTCTTCTTTCTTCTTAGCCTCTGTTTTCTCTTGTTCATTCTTCTTCGTCTCTTCTTTGCCTTTAGCTTTCTCAGACTTATTCTCTTTCGTTGTTTGCTGAGCTACCTTTTTATCGCTAGAAGACGCTTGCTCTTTCGTGTCAGGAACAAACAATTGATATGCTACAATAGCTACTGCTACTAGTACAATAGCGATTGCAATATTTAAAACACCGTTTTGACGACGTTTTTGTTGTTTCTGTTGGAATCTAGATCCTCCTGCCATTCTTCAAACCTCCATGCAGTTTTTCATACTTGCTATTGTAACATTAAATCTAGAAAGGTTGAACATTTACAATAATATTTTCATGAAATGAAAACATTTTACTATGAATTGCAAGATTACTTTTCATTCTCTAATCGATAGATTGATTCTACGATAGATTTGAAAATAGGTGTAACTTTATTTACATCGCTATTCGTTTCTATATCCACGACAACTAAAGCATACCTTGGATTTTCATATGGAAAATAACCTGCAAACCATCGATTCTCTTTCGTTCCTTTTCCTGTTTGTGCTGTCCCAGATTTTCCAGCGACACTTAGTGGTAACGACTTGAATGCCGATCCTGTGCCTTTTTCCGTTGTTACAACGCTCCTTAATAACTGTTGTAATGTTTTCACTGTTTCATATGAAAGCTGTTTTCCACCTAATGTATGGTCTTCAAATGTATAAAAATCCGCTCCATTTTTATACATTATTTTTTCAACAGCTTTCACTTCCATCTTTTCTCCCCCTCTAGCAATCGTCGCCATCATATTTGCAATCGCTAGCGGTGACATACGTACATCTTTCTGTCCAATTGCTGTTTGCGCTACCGCTTTTTTACTATTCTTATTTCCTTCACTCCCCCAAATCGTAACACTTTTCTCCTCTGGCATTTGCTCAAAATGAGTTGTATGAAATACAGAACCTCTCCATCCAACCTTCTCAGCGCCTCCTAAAGCCTCTACATAAGTTTCTAACACCATCTTATCCTTTTGTATTAGCTCATTTCCTAACTCTGAAAACGTCCTGTTACAGCTTCTAGCAAAGCTCTCTTTAAAACTAAGTGTCCCCATCTTAACTTGTGGGTGATCTTCACCATATAAATCTTTATTACAATTAAATACGCGATTAAAAACATTTTCATTTTGATCAATCGCTGCCGCCGCAATTATTGTTTTAAAAACAGAACCGGGAAAGTGTGGTGTTAACATTTGATTTTCAAGTGTAGTTTTATATAAACTCTCATCTTTCACCTGTACAGATGGTTTGCTAACCATCGCTAAAATTTCATTTTTCTTTATATCAAGTAGCACTACTCCTCCCTTCTTAATTTCACTTGCTTCAACTACTTCTTCTGCTTTTTTCTGTAACTCGTTATGTAAAGTAGTTTGAACCGTCACTGGATAAAACGGATTTCCAGGCGATGTATATTTCGCTTGTTTTCCAAAAATCGGTTCTCCTTGCCGATCCACTTGATACAATACTTTTGCCTCTCCATCGGTCAAAAGAAATTCATCAAATGATTGCTGCAATCCTGAAATGCCAATCGGTGTTTGTTTTGAAATTTTTCTAACTTCTCCGTATCGTTTTTGAAATTCTCGTTCATTCTCACCCACATCACCAATTAAATGATTCATCACGCTAGTTTGCCGCAAACGAACTTCAGCTACTACAATGCCTAATACATTTAATTGATTCACCTTCTCCATCTGCTCTCGTTCCAAGCGAAGTGGTTCATTTCCTCTTTGCAGGATAAATGCACTTTTCTTATGTTTCATTTGACTTTCAATCTCTTGTCTCGACATACCAATGATATGCGCAATTTTCTCCAACATGTCATTTTTTAATTGTAGAAATGGAAAAACAATTAAAACAGGATACTTTTTCTCACCTATCTCCTTACCATTACGATCTATAAAATGGCCGCGTCCATCATCTACCGTAATGGATTGCGTCCGTTGTGTAACACTTTTTTCAATTAAGTTAATCTTACGATCCGTAAATGATTCCGTATCTATAATTTGTATTTGAATTAAACGACAAAGTAACATAAACATGACACATATAAAACAAATTAAAACAATTGTAATTCTCTGTTTTATTTTCATAAAAAAACACCTCGTCTACTATAGTTTGGACGGAGTGTTTCATTTTTTATACAAATAAAGTGAAACTTTAATCAGCCCTCACCAATCGGGCTTTTACGAGCAGCCTGACCTCCACCTAACTTCTTTGCTTTCGCTGATTTTTGAGGTGGGGGGTCTTACTGCCCGTTAATGCGGGATAAAAAAATCACTCGCTTTTACACGAGTGATTTTTAATTATTTTACAGAGATAATCTCTACTTGCATTTCTCCACCTGGAGTTTGGATTGCTACCTTTTCGCCAATTTGCTTACCTAATAAGCTTTTTGCGATTGGAGAATCGTTAGAAATTCTTCCTTCAAATGGATCTGCTTCTGCGCTACCTACGATTGTGTAAGCTTCTTCATCTCCATCTGGTAGTTCTTTAAATGTTACTGTTTTACCTAATGTAACAACTGTAGATTCTTCACCGTTATCTGTGATGATAACTGCGTTACGAATCATGTTTTCTAATTGTGTAATACGTCCTTCTACGAACGCTTGCTCATCTTTCGCTGCATCATACTCAGAGTTCTCAGAAAGATCTCCGAAGCTACGTGCAATCTTAATGCGCTCTACAACTTCTTTACGTTTTACCGTTTTTAAATCCTCAAGTTCGTTCTCTAGCTTTTGCTTACCCTCTTGCGTCATAGGGTATGTTTTTTCTGTTGCCATATTTTCCACTCCTTTTATATACCAATCCCCCGAAAAAAAGAGGAGTTCCATATGAAAACTCCCCCGCTTATATGTAAAGCGGAGGTTTCTAGCACGCCTGTACTAGCGGAGTTGTCACATACAACCCCGTATTCCCAATTCTTCTTTATATAAAGAAGATATGTATGGAAAGTTGATATAAATATGCCCTCACCTATATATAGATGAGGTTGCATGTTTCATTGTATTCGATAGGAAGGGAAAAAATCCCTTCCTATCGTATATCTTTTACTATGCTATTACAAATTTACTTTTTGTTCAAGAATTGTTGCAATTTTTGTAACCATAATATCAATTGCAACGTGGTTTTGTCCACCTTCAGGGATAATAATATCCGCAAATTTCTTAGAAGGCTCAATAAATTGATTGTGCATTGGACGTACAACATTTACATATTGATCAATAACTGAATCCATCGTACGACCACGTTCTTTAATATCACGCTGCATGCGGCGTAAAATACGAAGGTCAGCATCTGTATCAACGAATAACTTAATGTCCATTAACTCACAAAGACGTGGGTCTTCTAAAATAAGAATTCCTTCTAAAATGATTACATCTTTCGGCTCAACTGGAATAATTTCATCTGAACGCGTATGCAATGTATAGTCATATACAGGTTTCTCTACTTGTTTATATGCAAGCAACTGCTGCAAATGTTCAATTAACAAATCATTATCAAACGCTAATGGATGATCATAATTTGTTTTTAAACGCTCTTCCATTGGTAAATGGCTTTGATCTTTGTAATAATAATCTTGCTCTAAGATTAAAATGGAATGACCTTTAAAATGGTCAAAAATCGCTTTCGTTACACTTGTCTTACCTGACCCTGAACCACCAGCAATTCCAATTACAACAGGCTTATTCGTCCCCATTCGACTATCACTCTTTCTTATTGAAGTATGCTTTTGCGCATCATATTATTCACATACACTGGTTGATCCACTTTGAATTTCACGATTTGCAACGGATGTCTCGCTGCATCTAATTCGTTTCCATCCTCATCCCAAATTTTCTCCACCGTTTGCGTAAAGTTTTCTATTTCTGGCCCAAAGAACTCCACTTCATGTCCTGGTTTGAAATGATTACGTTGCTCAATCGTTACGATGCCCGTTTCTTCATTATAATCTAACACTAAACCAGCGAAATCATACGTTGTTTTCTTACTATGATTTCCAAACATTTGCTCTTGATGTCCTGGAACCCCTTCAAAGAATGCAGGAGCTGTATCACGATTTGCACATTTATCAAGCTCATCTAACCATTCTTGTTTAAACTCAAAGTTATCAGGATCCGCACAATATGCATCAATTACTTTACGGTATACTGTCGCTACAGTAGCTACGTAATGGATTGATTTCATACGTCCTTCAACTTTTAAGCTATCAATTCCAATTTCAATCATTTTCGGAATTGATAAAATTAAATTTAAGTCTTTTGGACTCATTGCAAAGTGAGCATCTTCTTCTTGGAATAGAGGAAGCTCTTTTGCATCTTTATGTTGTGATACTGTTTGAACTAAATCATAATCCCAGCGACAAGATTGACAACAACCACCACGGTTAGAGTCACGCGCTGTCATATGGTTACTTAGCGTACATCTTCCTGAATATGCGATACACATTGCACCATGGACGAATGCTTCAATTTCAATATCCACTTTTTCTTTAATCTCTTTCATTTCTTCATAGCTTGCTTCACGAGCTAATACAAGACGATGTAAACCTTCTTCTTTCCAATACTGTGCTGCTTTCCAGTTGGATAGTGATTGCTGTGTGCTTAAATGCACCTCAACAGAAGGCGCTACACGTTTACAAGTCTCAATGATAAGCGGATCAGCAACGATAATTCCCGTTACGCCAGCTTTTTCAATCCCTTTTAAATATTCCTCTAGCCCGTCCATATTTTCATTATGTGCAAAGATATTTGTTGTTACATATATTTTTGCTCCATATTTCTTTGCAAATTCCACACCTTCTGCCATTTCTTCCAGTGTAAAGTTACCTGCATTCGAACGAAGACCAAATTCTTGTCCACCTAAATATACAGCATCTGCTCCGTAATGGATAGCTACTTTTAATTTTTCTAAGTTACCCGCAGGGATTAACAGTTCAGGTTTCTTCACAATAACGCGTTTGCCATCGATCACTCGTGAAATTTCTTGTACAGTCATTTCCTACACCCTCCTCGTTTAGTAAACCGTCTCTTTAAAGAAGAATCCTGTATCTAACGGACGATTCACCGGTTGCATTTCTTCTATCTCTTTATATAAGCCATCTTTCACGTCATAATACGCATCACGATCTTCTACACATAAATCAATTGCTTTACGATATTTCTTCGTTACCTCAATAATGTATGCAGAGCTTTTTAGTACACCATCAACTTTTAAGCTATCAATTTCAGCATCAATTAGCTCTTCTAACTCATCGATGAAACAAATATCATTTGGACTCATAATGTGAGTACCATTTTCATCTTCATAAATTGGATATTTATTGTTACGCTCTGGGTCATATAAGAACATATTCTCTTCATATTTTTTCTTTTCGATGTCAAGATGACGTCCTTGATACTCAAAGTAGTTTCCTACTAACGAACGCTTCGATTGGAACATACAAGTCATACCGTGAATTTGCACTTCAAGTTCCACTTCAGCATTTTCTTTTAATTCAACAATTTCATCTAAGCTAAGCTCGCGAGCTAATACAGCACGTTTTGCTCCTCTTTGTCCCCAGTAGTTACAAGTAAACCAGTTTGTTGCTGTTGTTTCTGTATTCCAGTGCAATTGCATATTTGGCGCTACTTCGCGAACCGCCATTAATACTGCTGGATCTCCGAAAACAATTGCATCTACATGTACTTCGTTTAAAAATGCAACATAGTCTGTTAATTCTTCTACTTTATCGTTGTGGAACATAGCATTCATTGCTACGTATACTTTTACACCATTTTCATGTGCAATCTTCACAGCTTGTTTCACATCTTCACGTGAAAATTCCCCTGCTAAACGTAAACCAAACTTTTGCTCACCGATCATTACCGCATCTGCTCCTGCTTTCGCAAGAGGTTCGATATCCGCCACTGCTTTTGGTGTTACTAACAATTCTGGTTTCTTCATACCTTGGTCACCCTTTCTTTTTACTAACAGCTACTCCATCACCAATTGGGAAAATCGTTGTATCATATCCTTCATGGTTCATAAGCCATTCATTGTACGTCTTAATACGACGGATTAAACCACGTGTACGTCTGTTTTCAATTTTCTCTTTCGTCGTTACAAGGCCATGGTACATAACATTATCTGAAATAATTACGCCACCAGGATTTAATAACGGTTCATATAGGTCAAAAAAGCGACGATATTGTCCTTTTGCTGCGTCAATAAAAATAACGTCAAATGTTCCATGTTCTTCTACTTGCTCGCCTGTTTCTAACGCATCACCGTAAATAACGGAAATACGCTCTTTAACTGGTGAACGTTCTATATATTCAAGTGCTTTTTCATATCGATCGCGATTGCGCTCAACTGTCACAATGCGAGAATTTGGAATAGCTTGCATCATACGAATACTAGAATAGCCAATTGCTGTACCTAGCTCTAAAATGCTCTTCGGTCCAATTAAACGTAAAAATTGCAACATAAATTCCATTCCAAGTCGATCCATAATTGGCACATGATTTTCTTTCGCATAGTCTTCCATTTCAAGAATTAATTTATCTTTCGGATCAATAAATGATAATAGGTACTCGTTAACTGCATCCTCCATAATGGTCCTCCTTATTTACATGGAGAAGTGCCTCTATGACGTCTTTTCACACATAGAATGCAATAAAAATACAAGCCAGCTTTACCCTTAGCTTGTACGTCCCGTTTTGATATTAAAAACGATTCTTCTGCCAGTTTTTAACCCGATATATTTTACCACAAAAAAGAGGGATGTGCGACCTTTTTCGCTATCCCTCCCCATTTCACTGTTTTTTCGTAATATATTTTTGCTTTAGTGCATTATGCTCTTCCAATGTTTTCGCATAGTACACTTCACCAGTTGGTGCAGCTAAGAAATAATAATAATCTGTTTGCGCAGGCTCTAGCGCTGCTTCCACTGAATGT
This sequence comes from Bacillus cereus group sp. BfR-BA-01408, assembly GCF_022663305.1. Taxonomy (NCBI): domain Bacteria; kingdom Bacillati; phylum Bacillota; class Bacilli; order Caryophanales; family Bacillaceae; genus Bacillus; species Bacillus cereus group sp. BfR-BA-01408. The sequence goes on from NZ_JAKUFF010000082.1 coordinate 8,107, forward strand.
TTACCAGAGTTTGCAATCGGGCCCACCGGCAATCCTTTCACAACGTACGTATTGTACGGTGAGTTTATCTTTAAATCTTCGTATAATACACGTTGTTTATGCTTTCCAAGTGCATATAATACCGTTGGATCCGTTTGAAGCGGCATACCTTTTGCTAAACGATTATAAAAGACACTAGAGATCTTTTGACGATCTGTAAAGCCTGTTGCCTCTTCTTCAATAAGTGAAGACAATGTTAAAAGCTGATGAACATCCCAGTTTTTCGCTTTCATTTTTGCTTCGTTTTGAACAATGATTGCATTCGTTTTCTCAAGCATTGGAATGACAATTTCTTCTAACGTCGTATCTTTTTTATAGAAAGAGTACGTCGCAGGATATAAATAACCTTCTAATGGATATTTAATATTGCTATCAAAGATTTTATCCGTCAACAGCTTGGGATACTTTTGCTGCATTTTTTGAATAAATGCTTTATCGTTTAATTGACGTACAACATCATCTTTATTCCACTTTAATTCGTTTGCAACCGTTTCTGCAATTTCAGTTACTTGTGCCCCTTCTTTTACCGTCACTTTATAAAGAGCTGGACGATGTACATTACCAGATGACATTTGCTCAATAACATCTTTTGCACTCATTGAAGGATTTAATAAATATGTACCCGCTTGTAAATTTTTAGATTTAGCCTTTGTATAAAAACTAAAAACTGTACCGTTTTTCACAGCACCTTTTCCTTCTAAAATCTCACCAATTTTACTAGTAGATGATCCCTTTGGAATTTCTACTTCAATCTCTTTTTTATTCCCGCTATCAACCGGTCCTAATGCGGATGAAATATACGCATAGACTGAACCACAAACTAAAAGCAGTGCAATTATCGAGAATAAAAAAATGCGTCTACGCTTCTTTTTCACTTGATTCTCTACCAAAACTCTTCCTCCTTATTCAATTGTAGGCCATATGTACATCTTTCTATACAACACGATAAAAAATCACAATACATTTACCTATCATTTTTGACAGATACTTTATTTTCTACAATCCGTCTCATTATACTACAAAGGATTACGCAGTTTCGACAAAAAATCTTTCATTTTACATATAAAAAAGGCGGACGATATACCGTCCACCTTTTCAGTACTTATTATTCAGCTTCTTGCTCATCAGCTAGAGTGTTGAACATTTCTTGTACCATTTCCCACTCTTCTTCAGATTCGATTGGAAGTAAAGTTCCGCCCTCTTCTTCATTTTGCTCATAAGCCATTGCATCATAAATTTGGTCTCCATCTTCGTCTACTTCACCGATTGGAGAGAAGACTACGTATGATTTTTTGCCAAATTTTTCAGCGTCAAAAGTGAAAATAATTTCACATAAATGTTCGTTACCTTTTTCGTCTACAATTGTAATTTGATTTTCTTCCATTTTGGTCACCTCTTATTTACTATCTAAAAATCCTTGTAAGATTACGACTGCAGCCATCTTATCAATTACTTGCTTTCGCTTCTTACGGCTTACATCGGCCGAAATGAGTAGACGTTCCGCTGCCATCGTTGACAAACGCTCGTCCCACATTACAACGTCTAATTGTAACAGCTCTCGTAGGTTTTCTGCAAATTGTTGGCATGCTTCACCACGTGGGCCAATTGTACCATTCATATTTTTAGGTAAACCTACTACTATCTTGTCCACATCATACTGTTTTACTAACTCAGAAATGCGGTCAAAACCAAATTGACCTCGTTCTTCGTTAATCTTGATTGTTTCAAGCCCTTGCGCTGTCCAGCCCATTTCGTCACTAATTGCAACTCCGACTGTTTTTGTACCTACATCTAAACCTAATATCCGCATAAATTACTCCTCACGATGATGTTTCAAGTAAGACTTCACAAGCTCTTCAATTAATTCATCACGTTCAAGCTTGCGAATGATGCTTCGCGCATCTTTATGGCGAGGTATGTATGCTGGGTCTCCACTTAATAAATAACCGACGATTTGGTTAATCGGATTATAGCCTTTTTCTTGAAGTGCATCATACACAGTTAAAAGTACATCATTTACATGGACACTCTGTTTTTCATCTTGAATGCTAAACTTCATTGTTTTATCAAAACCGTCCATTTCAAGCACCTCACTTATATAGTAAGTATAGGGAGAAGAACTTCTCCTCTCCCTACCATTGTACACTACTATCTCTTTATTTTGAAACAGATTTAACGTACTCTTGTACAAACGCTAAAGCTTCCTCAACTTGCGCTGGGTTTTTACCGCCCGCTTGTGCCATATCAGGACGGCCACCACCGCCACCGCCACAACGAGAAGCTACTTCTTTCACAAGTTTACCAGCATGGTATCCTTGGCTAATTAAATCTTTCGTTACGCCAGCTAAGATGTTTACTTTATCATCATTTACAGACGCTAATACGACAACTGCAGATTGTAATTTATTTTTTAGGTCATCCATCATCGTACGTAAGTTGTTCATGTCTGCAACATTTACTTTTGCCGCTAATACGTTCACGCCATCAACTGTCATTACTGAATCAGTTAAGTTTCCAGCTTCAATATTGCTTAATTTTGCTGCAAGAGATTCGTTTTCTTTTTGAAGTTGTTTTACTTCAGCAAATAAACCATCTACTCTTGTTAAAATGTCTTTTGGATTTGTTTTCATTTTTCCAGCTGCTTCTTTTAATAAACCTACTTGATCGTTCATTAATTCATAAGCAGACTTACCAGTTACTGCTTCAATACGACGAGTTCCTGCACCAATACCAGACTCAGCAACGATTTTGAAAATACCGATAGAAGCTGTGTTATCAACGTGACAACCACCGCAAAGCTCTAAACTATAGTCGCCAACTTGTACAACGCGTACAACATCACCGTATTTTTCACCGAATAATGCCATTGCGCCCATTTCTTTCGCTTCTTCGATTGCTTTTTGAGAAATCTCAACATCAATACTTTCCCAAATTTTCTCGTTTACGATACGCTCAATTTTTTCTAATTCGTCAGCTTGTACTTGACCAAAGTGAGAGAAGTCAAAGCGTAAACGTTCAGAAGTTACAAGAGAACCCGCTTGGTTAACGTGCGTTCCAAGTACGTCTTTTAACGCTTGGTGTAGTAAGTGAGTTGCTGTATGGTTCTTCACAACACTACTACGGTTTTTCGTATCGATAATAGCTTTTACAGCCGCATCTTTCGTTAATGTACCTTCTTCAACTACAACTTTGTGCAAGTTTTGGCCGTTTGGTGCTTTTTGTACGTCTTTTACAAGAACTTTCACACCATCAGCAAGAAGGTAACCACGGTCTGCAATTTGTCCGCCGCTCTCAGCATAGAATGGTGTTACATCAAGCATTAATTGTCCTTCTTCACCTGCTTGCAAGCTGTCTGCGTATTCACCGTTTTTCACAAGTGCAACAACGTTACTTTCTGTTGCAACCGTACCGTAACCAACGAACTCGCTCGCTACTTTCACTTCTCCAAGGACACCGCCTTGAACTTGCATAGAATCAACGTCTTGACGAGCAGCACGTGCGCGCTCACGTTGTTTTTCCATTTCATTTTCAAAGCCTTCATGATCAACTGTCATACCAGCTTCTTCTGCATATTCTTCTGTTAATTCAATTGGGAAACCGTATGTGTCATATAGACGGAACGCATCTACTCCAGAAATAACAGTTGTTTTTTCTTCTTTCGCTTTTGCAATAACTTCAGCTAAAATTGCTTCACCATCATGAAGTGTTTCGTGGAAACGCTCTTCTTCATTTTTCACAACTTTTGCAATGAAATCTTTCTTTTCAAGTACTTCTGGATAGAAGTCTTTCATTACTTCTCCAACAACCGGTACTAATTCAAACATGAACGGACGGTTAATGTTTAATTTCTTAGAGTAACGAACAGCACGACGTAATAAACGACGTAATACATAACCACGGCCTTCGTTAGATGGAAGAGCGCCGTCACCAACAGCGAATGTTACTGTACGGATATGGTCAGCGATTACTTTAAACGCCATATCTTTTTCTAAGTCACCATTACGATATTTCTCGCCAGAGATTGTTTCTGTTGCACCAATCATCGGCATGAATAAGTCCGTGTCAAAGTTTGTAGGTACATCTTGAACGATAGATGTCATACGCTCTAGACCCATCCCTGTATCGATGTTTTTCTTAGGAAGTGGTGTATATGAACCATCTGGATTATGGTTAAATTGAGAGAATACAAGGTTCCATACTTCTAAGTAACGCTCGTTTTCTCCTCCTGGATATAATTCTGGGTCACTAAAGTCATTACCGTAAGCTTCTCCGCGGTCATAGAAAATCTCTGTATTCGGTCCACTTGGTCCTTCACCGATGTCCCAGAAGTTTTCTTCTAAGCGGATGATACGCTCTTTTGGAACACCCATTTTCTCATTCCAAATTGTGAATGCTTCTTCATCTTCTGGATGGATTGTAACGGATAATAATTCTTTATCGAATCCGATCCATTTGTCGCTCGTTAAGAATTCCCAAGCCCAAGTAATTGCCTCTTCTTTGAAGTAATCGCCGATTGAGAAGTTCCCTAACATTTCAAAGAATGTATGGTGACGAGCTGTTTTCCCTACGTTTTCAATATCGTTTGTACGAATTGATTTTTGAGCATTTGTAATACGTGGATTTTGCGGGATTACACGTCCATCAAAATATTTTTTTAATGTTGCTACACCACTGTTAATCCATAAAAGAGATGGATCCTCATGTGGAACTAGTGATGCACTAGGTTCTACTGCATGTCCTTTTTCTTGGAAAAAGTCTAAAAACATTTGACGAATTTGTGCGCCTGTTAGTTGTTTCATTGTATTTTCCTCCTTAAATATAAAAAACTCCCGCCCCTATAAAAGGGACGAGAGTTAACTCGCGATACCACCCTAATTATGAATTGATTACTATATGAATCAATTCATCACCTCATGGTGCCGTAACGTGGCAAAACGGCAGTGATTAGCTGCTCTCAGGATTAGCTTTCTGTTACCCTTCATTTAAAGCTTCTTTCAGCCATATGGAAGCTTCTCTCTATAAATGGACTGTAACGTACTTGTTCCGTCATTGATTTAATGTATTATATGACTAAATATAATAGAATTCTCTTAAGTTTGTCAATGTAGATAATCATTTATATTATATCAATTACTTATTAATCATAGCTATTCTACTATTCATTCTTAACAGCCTTTTCATATATTATGCATGTATTACTAAATTGTACTACTCCCGCGTACTTTTCCGAATATTTCATTTTTGTTATAATTAAATTATTAATAATAAAGGAGCGATTATAGTGACAACCTTATTGAGCAAAGCTAAAAATATGTTAAAGACTGATGAAACAATATTGTTTTACGTAGCCTGTTCACTAGACATATTTATTTATCGTTCCGTCGCAAGGCCGGGATTGTTAATTTTAACGAACAAACGCCTCTTCTTTTATGGACCAGATGTAAGTAAGAACCCATTATTTGAAGAGTACGCTTTCGCGAAAATTTCTAATTTAAAAGAAAAACAGCGACTTTTCAGCAATCAAATTGTATTTATGTATGATAATGAATGGAAAAAAATAAAACATATTCAAACAAATGATGTAAGCTCTCTCGTTCAAAAAATAAACGAACAACTCTCTAAATAATGATAGCCCTCTACTCTTATAAGTAGAGGGCCTTCCTATTGCATATCTTCTTTTTTCCAAAGAGGCCTTACATGAACGATTACTGTACGAATAACCGCTAAAATAGGAACTGATATTAATAACCCTACAATTCCTCCCACTTCTCCCCCAACTAGTAGTGCAAGCATAATAATGACAGGATGCATGCGAAGGGACTTACCAACGATATAAGGGGATAAAATGTTACTTTCTACGAATTGCAAAATAGCAATCGCAATCCCCGCTTTAATGAGTAAACTTGTTGATACCGTTGCCGCAATCATTAATGTCGGAATCGCCCCTAAAATAGGGCCAAAGTACGGTATTATATCCGTCACCCCAATAATAATACCGAGTAACAATGGATATTTCATACCGATAAACCAAAAGGAAAGAGCAGATACGCCCCCTAATACTAAACAAACAAATAACTGTCCTCGAATATAACTTCCAAGTGATTTATCAATTTCTTTCGCCAGCATTTGCCCCGTACTACGCCACTTACTCGGAACTAGTTTCCAAAAAATATGATAAAACTCGCCGTAATCTTTTAATATGTAAAATACAATGAACGGAATTAAGAAAATAATGAGTAACGAATCCAGTACACCGCGAGCTGTGCTCATCACTTTATTTAAAAGTGCTTGTATCTTCGTCTCTACTCCAACAAAAATTTGTTTCACCTTTTCATGAATAAATGACGGGAAGTTCGCTGTTTGTTCTGTAACACCATCCATCCAAGAATCATACATTTTTGTAAACTGCGGGAATTGTTCATTGATTTCTTGTAATTGCTTAATCACAACCGGCGTTCCTTTATAAATTCCATAACCAATTCCGCCAAAGAAAAGGATGTAAATGAGCAAAATAGCGAGTGTGCGCGGCATCCCTTCTTTATGAATTTTTTCAATTAAAGGATGCAATAAATACGCAATAAAACACGCGATAAGAAACGGTGTAATGGCCACTTTACATACAAAAATAATCGGTGCCCATAGCGGCTTAATTTTTAAAAAGACGAGCAAACAAAGAAAGACAAGTAACAATAATCCTAAACGGTATATCCAAATGATTTTAAGATTCTTCACACGAAAAACCTCCTCCACCTTTATTGTGAAAATAAATAGGGTAGGTTATGTGCAAAAGTTTTAAAATCTTTTTGTGCAGACCATACTGTTTTGTAAAGACGCACATATATATACATAACAAGGACAACCACCCCTGAGAACGCAGCGTGAAACAATTTAATCAGGAGGGCTCATAATGGTTTTATTTATGCTCGTATTATCAGCACTTTTTATGATTCTTGAATGGATTTGTATCGGGTTTGGTATTTGGAAAGGTTTCTTTATTCGTTCCTCACGAAAAGAAAGAGCGAAGCATTTATTTCATTACGGAATGCTTGGCGTTGGATGTTACGGCCTATCTTATCTCTTCTCTGAAATTGGACTTTTATATTTGCATACAAATGCATAAAAAAACTCCCTTGTTGATGAAGGGAGTTTTTTACGCTTATAAATAAGATTTAATCATCTTACGTGCTTTTTTCATATTGCGTTTTGAAAAGACATCTTGTTTGCGAGCATATTGATATGCTGCCGCTCCAACACCTAATGCGATTAATGAATTGCGTAGATTCAAAGTAAATCCCCCTTTTCGTTATCCGATCGTTCTTTCATTCTCATCAAATAAATCATCAAGAGAACTTAACGAACCATCTTCTTCTACTTGATGCGTATGGATTTTCCCCTTTGAAACCGATAATTCGATATAACAATTCCAGCAATAAAATTGGTTGACACCTATTTTCCCAATGTCTTTTCCTTTGCAATTTGGACAAATAAACATATGGCGTTCATCTCCTTACAGTCTCCCGGATTCTATTCGCCATTATTTCCAAACTGCATTCATTTATACATTGCTGGAGCCTTTCAACGTTATACGTTTGAAAGTTTCACTATATAATTTCACCTTTTTACATGAAATCATACGGTGAAATGTTTTCCACGTCCATTTCTTCGCCATTCACTGTTACCATCTGTACTTCTCCTTGCGATTCCTGCAATCGACTCGCTAAAGTCGTTTGACGCATTGCATCATCAAGGCGGTTTACACCAGACTGGAAAGCAGCTTCCTCCCCGCAAATAATAAGGAACTTCTTACTTCTTGTAATACCAGTATAAATTAAATTACGACGTAACATACGATTATAACTTTTTACTATCGGCATAATTACAATCGGAAACTCACTACCTTGCGATTTATGAATGGAACAGCAATAGGCATGTGTAATTTGATTTAAATCTGGTTTTGTATATGTTACCTCAATTCCATCAAATGAAACGATAATCATATCTTGTTGCTCAACGTTCTCTTTTGCATAAAACACCGAAACAATTTCTCCGATATCACCATTAAACACTTGACTCTCCGGCTGATTAACGAGTTGCAAGACTTTATCGCCTCTTCGATATACAACATCACCATAAGCAATTTCTTTACTCTTTTCCCTTTTCGGATTAAATACTTCTTGCAACGCTTCGTTTAGTACATTAATACCGGCCGGTCCACGATACATCGGGGCCAATACTTGTACATCTCTTGCACTAAAACCTTTTGTCTTAGCATTTTCACAAACCTTCTTAACAACCTCAACAATTTGAGCTCCTGTGCAGCCGATAAATGAACGATCTTTTTGATTTTGCGCTAAATCTGGTGGGAGTGTTCCATTTTTTATCGCATGAGCAAGTTGAATTACTGATGAACCTTCCGCTTGACGATAAATTTCAGTAAGCTTTACAGTTGGAACTGCACCTGCATTCAATAAATCTTTCAATACTTGTCCAGGTCCTACAGATGGTAATTGATCTTCATCACCTACAACGATAACTTGAATGTTCGTCGGCAATGACTTAAACAGCTGATTTGCAAGCCAAATATCAACCATTGAAAATTCATCAATAATAAGCAACTTCCCTTGTACCGGATCTGTTTCATTACGCTGGAAAGACCCTTCTGGCGTCCAGCCAAGTAAACGGTGAATTGTACAAGCTGGAAGTCCTGTCGATTCACTCATTCGCTTCGCTGCCCTTCCTGTTGGAGCCGTTAATAATATCGGAAATGGATTATCATCACTGTATTCATTCGGATTTAACGATAGCCCGTGAAGTGACGCATACATTTCAACAATTCCTTTAATAACTGTTGTTTTTCCTGTTCCTGGTCCACCTGTCAATAACATCATCGGTTTATGAAGTGCCGTTTGAATTGCTTCTTGCTGAAGTGGTGCATACTGTACGCTCAGTTGTTCTTCAATTTCACCTAACGTCTTTAACACTTCTGCTTCAGGGAATGAAGGTGTTTCCTCCTGATTCATGAGCCTGCGAATAGACTTTACAACACCTTTTTCAGAGTAGAATAACGATGCCAAATACACTCGTTCTTCTTCTATGATGACTTTCCCTTCACTTTGCATCATTTCAATACAACCTATAATGTCTTCCTCCGTCACTCTTCCTTCTTGATTGTTTAAAAGTGACATCGTTTCTCTTACAAGTTGATCTTTTCTCATATAAACGTGACCAAGTTGTAATGATACATTCTCTAACGTATAAAAACATCCCGCACGTACACGATCATCATGATTACCCGATATCCCTAACGCACGTCCTATATCATCCGCTCTTCCAAATCCAATTCCATCCACTTCTTCAATAAGCTGATATGGATTATTACGAATCACTTCTAATGTCATCTCTTTATATTGTTGGTAAATCTTAATAGAAAGCTTCGTTCCAAAACCGTAACCATTTAAAAAACTCATTACTTTCTCTAATCCTTGATGTTCAACAATT